>JAEYUK010000159.1 GCA_023432655.1 Pseudomonadota bacterium
CTTCAATCATTAGTCCTTGTCTCATCTTCTCCAAGGATTCTTCACTCGGAACTCTTTCCACCAGGGCCCAATAGGTTTTGGGCTTTTCATTGCGTGGA
Source organism: Pseudomonadota bacterium (assembly GCA_023432655.1). Classification (GTDB taxonomy): domain Bacteria; phylum Bdellovibrionota; class Bacteriovoracia; order Bacteriovoracales; family Bacteriovoracaceae; genus Peredibacter. Next base: position 99 of record JAEYUK010000159.1, read on the forward strand.
TTTAAAAGCTTTTCTATGAGAGGTCCGTCATCGGTTAATAAAAGAAGACCTTCGGAGTCTTTATCGAGTCTTCCGGCAGGATAAACATTTTTTGGTAGGGAATATTCCGCCAGAGATTTGGCACCGTCTTCGGGAGTAAACTGGGAGAGAACGTTGTAAGGCTTGTGGAAGAGAATGTATCTTGGCATATGAAAACATTACCATAATTCCAAGTGAGAGCAAAAGTAAGATGAATTTTCAGGGTGAGCGTTATAAAAGTTTCACACGGAGGGAATTATGGAAAAATTATTTCTCTTTATCGGTCTGGGGCTTTTTTCAATGATGGCGACTTTCTTTTCAAGCCAGGCATTCAACTAATCCTTGACTCATGGAAGAGTCAAATTTTACATTCATTCCATGTCTGATTACGAAATTGTTTATTCTGATGATCCTAACTTCAAAAAACGCTGTCCTAAGTGCCAGAAGCATCCCTGTGCTTGTCCCAAGGCCCACGAGATGGTGCCCGCAAACCATACCCTGAAAATACGTCTGGAAAAGAACGGCAGAGGCGGGAAGACCGTGACGGTGGTTTTTGAGCTTCCTCCAAATGAGGCCTATTTTAAAGATGTGGAAAAAAAGCTTAAAGCTCTCTGTGGAACTGGCGGGTCTTATAAAAATAATATGATTGAGATTCAAGGTGATCATCGGGAAAAAATCAAGACCCATCTTGAGAAGCTCGGATTCAAAGTTAAGTTGGCTGGCGGATGAACTTATGTCTTAAATGTCGGCGCCGGATTCTTACCTGCGTTTGTGAAAAGCTAAGGCCCTTTGATACGAACTCTCGTTTTATCATTCTCATGCATCCTATGGAGTTTAAAAAAGAGAAAGTGGGGACAGGGAGATTCTCTCATCTCATATTAAAAAATTCTGAAGTTTTAGTGGATGTGAGCTTTGATGAAAATCCAAGATTAGATGAGATTTTAAATGATCCGGAGTATGAGACTTTCATTCTCTACCCAGGGGTGGAAACAATTGATCTGGGTACTTCTGCACTAAAAGAAAATCTCACCCGCAAGGCCCAGTTCCTGGTAATCGATGGCACCTGGCCGTGTGCTAAGAAAATGATGAAACTCACCACTAAGCTTCATGATCTTCCACGAGTGAGTTTTAAAACCCAGAGGGTTTCAGAGTTTCAAGTAAAACACCAACCTATGCCGGGGTGCCTTTCCACAGTAGAATCACTCCATCAGGTGCTGGTTGATTTAAACCGGATGGGGCTTGAAAACACCGGAGAGTCCCATGAGAACTTAATGGACGTATTCCGTTATACAGTGAATCAGCAAATTGAACTCGCTAAAGATCCGAGTCGCCAAGGCTACCGGAAAAAACCTTTTTCTCTTCCTCATGAGAGAAAAATCTCTAAAAAGTGGAAGGATCGCCTTTTATTTTTTAAAGGGCCTGATGAATAATTTCTTCACGAGGTTTTTCGCCCCAACTCTTATTCTTACTTAGGGAACGAATAAGCGCATTGAGTCTCCACCAGGTATTAAGCTGTTTATAGCCAAAATGGATGAGAAGCGTATCGAGTATACCTCTTCGAAGAGACCAATTTTTGTGCTGGGAAACGTATTTCATATCCAGCTGAATTCCAAAAATCGTGATGAATAGATTAAACAGGAGACCTAAGCCTAAATAGGAAAAGGTGAGCTCGGGTGAAATCCAACCTTGCATAAGAGCAAGAGGGAGCGTGATATAGGCCATGAAGACGACCAAAGGTGAGAAAGCTTCAACTAGCCAGAAGTAGGGAATTGTAACGAGTCCTACAATTCCATGGGAAGGTCTAAAAAATAGGCCTGAGTTTTGAAATAGGGTTTCCACTAGTCCCATCTGCCAGCGCATCCGCTGGCGGCTTAGATGTGACAATGTTCGAGGGACCTGTGTGTAACAGGTAGTGACCGGAAGAATTTTAAACTGATTATGTCTCCCCGGATAGGCCCTCCGCAAACGAACAATCATGTCAAAGTCTTCAGTGATAGAGCGATGACTAAATCCACCAATTTTTTGTAAGGCTTCTTTTCTGAGCATGCAAAAGGCACCAGAGATCAAAAGCGTTGAACCCAAATAACTCCAACCTAAGCGTTCACAGACAAACGTTCTTAAGTATTCAATGCGCTGGAATCTATTGACCCATTCTTTCCCTCTGGTGATGAGGGGCAGATTATCTTTTAAAACCTGGGCCGAGAGAACCTGGATTACTCCTCCGGCCGCAATGAGTTTTGAATTGTGATGGAAAGAACTAAGACACGCTTCAACTCCTCGAGCATCCGGAACAGTATCAGCATCCATTGTACAAATAAGATCATAAGAAGAATAAGAGACACCAAGATTGAGAGCCTGGGCCTTGCCCGTATGGGGAGCTTTTAGGATCTTTAATTCTGGACGTGTTATGGAATGAAAAAGCATCTCATCATCGGGAGATTTTCTTAATTGAAACATCGTCTGAAGAAGCCTGATAGTTTGATCTTGAGAGCCGTCATCAATAACGATAATTTCTTTTTTTTCTTCCGGAAGCGATAAGTAGGTTTGGATAGTTTCAACAATCAATGAAGCTTCATTATAGGCCGGTATAATATAACTTACCGGAGGGAGGTCTAGATTCTTCTGAGTGGTTCTGCCTTGAAATTTTTTGATCTTAATCCAGGAGAAGACCATCATTAAGGCGTAAATGAAATTTACCGCCAAAAAATAAAAGGCCATGGAGACTAAAAGAAGCATACAGATTTCTTTGAGCATTAGAACATCCAGCTTAAGTTAAGGGTTGAAGTATGGAATTCTGTTTGAAGTTGATCGTAATCAGTGTGGTCGAAGGCCAGTTCTGATTTAAATGAAGGAGTGAAGTACCAGGCAAGTGAGAGACCTCCGGTCAAGGTATCAACCAACTCAGAAGATTCGCCGATGATTCCCTGAGAAGCTTCTTTACCCTGGTAAAAAAAGACACTGACCGAGTATTTTTTTTCTTGATAATAGATCGCTCGCAATCCGTAGTTATGAACATCGCGGGTTTGTTCTGGGGAATCAAAACTCGCCTTTCCAAACATCACTGAAGGAATAAGGATGATTCCCGGGATTTTCTCAATCTCCATTCCTAGATTGGCCGTATGAAGAGTGGTGCTGCTGTAGCGTGAATCCCGATAATAGAAATAGGGAGATAGACCACTTAACCAGGCATAATAGCCACTTAAAATAGTCTGTTTTTCCGGTAAGATCTCATCGCCTTTACCTTGGAGGTATTGAACTTCCAAAGTCCATCTTTCATGGGGACGGTAAGAAATCAGACCACCCAGGCGCTTTTCAAAAAGCTCAAATCTTTCAAGATAAGTGACCTGCCCACCCACGTTAACTTTCTCATTCACCTCTAGACGGGCCAGGAGATCCTGCTGCCAACCAGAAGTCTTCTGCTTTCGAAGATTCACATGTTGTGTGACTGAATGGATTTCATGAGCATGAGCATTTAATGAAAGACAAAATAAAATAAGTACGAAACCGCGCACGCTTTTTTCCTTAGTGTTGTTAATCCTTATACATATGCTAAGATTTTCTAAAACAGTTAGGCAAATTTAAGTCAAATGAAAGTAATTAAGTCGGACTCTGGTTTCCTGGCATTCCAGAAGATTTTCAAACTCATCCACAGTAATCAGTACCCGCTGGTATTGTGGCAGAATACTGAAGATGGTTCTAAACTCATCATCCATTCCTTCCTTAATTCCTTTAACCTTGAATCGGCCCAACTTCATTTTGATAAAAATATTTCAGACGTAAGGGAAGGGACCATCTTCTGTTATTGTGAAAGTGAACAGTTTATTTTTAAAACCACCGTTCAAAGTATTAAAGATGCTGTCTTCACGGCAGAAGTGCCAGTGGAAATAAAGTTATTGGAAGAGCCGGATGTGACCTTGATAAGAGGTCAGGTTGGTGTAGATCTTTTAGGTCCGTGGAAGACCAGACGACTTAAATTTGATGGGAGTGATGAGTCCGACCTTATTAAAGTTAAATCCATGTCGGAGCGCTCGTCTCGAGACCAAGAATTTTTAAATAATGAATTTGATAGTGTCAGTCTTGATGAAGAAGAAAAACTTTTTGCAGATAAACGCGAAAGTCCACGCG
>JAEYUK010000265.1 GCA_023432655.1 Pseudomonadota bacterium
AAATGAGGCAATGTAGTGCTCCTTGTGTAGGCCTTCGATCAGAAAAAGAATATGAAGAAGATCTCCAAAATGCTGTGAACTTTTTCCAGGGTCCACTGAAGGCCAAGAGAACGATTCAGAAGCTCCAGGAAAAAATGATGGAGTACGCTGAAGGGGAAGAGTTTGAGATGGCCGGAATTATACGGGATCATATTCAGCTGCTTGAAGGTTTCCTCAGACAAAGTTACGACCAGAAGGTTGAAAGCATTCAAAGCGATAAAAATATCGACATCTGGTCTTATTGGAATGGGAACGAGGAAGTAGATATCTCTCTTTACATGATTCGTTCTGGACTTCTTCTGGGACATAAAAATTTTAATTTTGTTAAAGGTGAACTGATTGCTGAAATGGATGATGAGATTCAGCAGAAAATCCTTCAGTATTATTCAGATCCCGAAGAAATTAATCCGGACATCGTTGTGATGGATTTCCCTGAAGACAACATCAGTGCCATCGGTGGGGCGCTTAATACTTTTGGTGAGATGAAAGTATTGGGCCAAACGAAAAAATATCTTCCGCTGATCGAAATGTGCCGTAAGCATGCGGAAGAAACTCAGAGAGTGCGAATCGCAAACTCTGAAAGTGTTTACCTGGGACTTCATAAATTAAAAGATCTTCTTTCCATGAAAGAGAGACCGAAAGTTTTGGAATGTTATGATGTAGCGATCTGGCAAGGGTCATCACCAACAGCTTCTCAAATAGTTTTTGAAGAAGGAAAACCCAACAAGAGAAAATACCGTTACTACCATCTGGAAACACGCCCGGAAGGGAATAATGATTTTGCGATGATGAGGGAAGTTATCTCCAGAAGAATTGATAATGGAGATCTTCCTGATGTTCTAGTTGTGGATGGCGGGGTAGCACAGGTCAACACGGTAACAGCAGTTCTAAAGGAGCTGAACGTTGAATTATGTGTTGTGGGTATTGCTAAAAGTCGTGAACTCTCAAATGATTTTAAAGCAGTAGAGGTAGAGCGCTCTGAAGAGCGGTTAATTATTCCAGGCCGGACAAACCCTTATATCCTTAGTAAGTGTCCACCGCTATTCAAAATTATCGTTTCAATGAGAGATGAAGCCCACCGCTTCTCCCGAAAACTTCATCATAAAGCTGAGAGCAAAAGAGTGATGGCCACTTGGCTCGATGATGTCAGAGGTTTAGGTGAGGAGAGTAAAAAGAAAATTCTCACAAGTCTTTCTATGTCGAAGGAAGAATTAAAGGCCTATACAGTGAATGATTTGGTGAATTTTTTTGGCATAAAAAATCCCCAGGCAAAAGCACTTTGGGCGCATCTGCATGAGGATTCAGAATTAGATGATCATTAATTCAAAACGTGGATAACCCGACGGTTTCCACAACCGCAATCCATACAGCGAGCTGTTTCCTGGACTAAAAGGTTTTTATAGTCAGGCATGTGTGAAAGAAGCAGCTTAGAACCACAGACTTTACATTCATCAATAGTCTTTTTCACTTGCTCCGCTCCACCAAAATATTCTTCAAAACTCTCAAATTTAAAATCTACATCGTTCATATGTTCTCCTCACTTACACCAATCTTTTCGGCGGAAAGGATTTGTGAGTTTAAAAAGATTTTTGACCTAGGAAAGAAGGTCCACTTCATGCTAGAAATGGGGTATGGATGCTCTTTTTAAGCAAAAATTATTGAGCTTACGGAACCCTACGGAACCTAAGACTTTTGGCGAGGCTTTATTGCCCGATGCTCTTTGGATAGGTAAAAAGCCGCTTAAAGTGGGAGTCGCCCCCATTGCAAAAGAAGTCTTCTCGGAAAAGATTCAGGTTATAGAATCACTTGAAAGATTTGCAGAAGAGAAGACTGCGCAGCTTAAGAGCGATGTGCTTAAAGTGGAGGGTGGGGAGATTCATGTAAGGAAAACTGCCGAGTGGGATGAGCTTGAAACTTATAACACTGTAGAAGCCCTTAAATCGCATTTATCGCTTGATTCCCGACTGGCCGAAATCCAACTTAAGGATAAAGTGCCCAAAGACGTAAAAGTCATTTTTGTGACTGAGACTTTTAGAAATTGGGAAGAAGTTGAAGCAGACCTTCAGACTGGCTTTATTAATGAACTGATCACGGGCTTTCCTCTTAAAACGGCCGAATTCTTTGAGCGTATGATTAAAGGAATGAAACTGACCCCGGAAGAAGTTATTATCTATCCAGTTGAGGGAAGTGATTCTTTGGAGCTTGCTGGCGAGGTGATGAAAATTGCGGCCTTCTACCGACCGGAAGTTATTATCACCCTGGGTGCCCGTGCCACTCAGAAAATACTTAAGTCTAATGATCGGTTATCCATGGTCCATGGACAATTTTTTAACCGCCGCGTGGGAGAAGGCGAGAATTTCCAAATAGTTCCTCTTTTCCATCCCGCCATTATCGAAACAAATCTCAACATGAAAAAAACTGCATGGGCCGATATGCAGAAAATCATGAAGCATTTGAAAAAACTCCCGTAATTCTCATATTTTGTGGTTAAATAATAAGCGCGCAAGGATTGCGCGTATGTATTC
>JAEYUK010000356.1 GCA_023432655.1 Pseudomonadota bacterium
TACACCAACACCGCGTCCAGAGATATCAGAAACTTCATCTCTGGTAGATAACCCTCCAGACACTATCTTGAGAAGGGCCTCTTCCATCGATGTAATTGATGGATCCTTCTCGGCCATTTTCTTCCAATTCACACCGCGGCCATCATCCTTCATAACTACCGTAAGCTCATCTTCACTCAGTGAGAAACTAAAGATGATCTCGCCGGCCTCAGATTTTCCCGCAGCCAGGCGCTCTTCAGGAGTCTCAATACCATGATCAAGAGAATTACGCACAAAGTGAATTAAAGGCTGGAAAATCTGATCCCACTCACCTTCCGGCATCGCTGTATTCTCGCCTTTCATTTTGAAAGAAACTTTCTTGTTCAATTTGTTACAAAGGTCTTCAATAATAGTCGGGTACATCTGGAAATAGGATGAAACAGGCGCACTTAGAAAACTTTTTTCAAAACACTGAGTGATCTCTTTCCCGAAAGGTTTCAAATCCTCTTTGAAGGTCTTCAATTCCTTCATTGAGATGAGCTTCATTTTGCTGGACTGTTTATACTGAAGTATCGGTTCATACTTATTAATAAAATCTGAAATCGCACAATCCATTTCGGCCAGTTTTTCACTGGTATAAACTTTCACCTCATGAGGTGCTGTCTCATTTCTGATATGGTCTTCCAGGTAGGATTCCAGGGAATGACATTTTTCAGAAACCTCCAGGATGTTAAAATAGGCAAAACTTCCTTTCACTGTGTGGACTAAACGCTGGACTTCTTTCATGCCATAAAGACCATCAAGACTATCCAATGCATCTACCAGCATTTTTTTAGATTCGGTAAGAATTTTATTAAATGATTCACGGTTACTGGCAATTTTATAAATCATCTGAGAGTAATTCCACTCTTTCTGGAACTTCTCCATGTTTTCAAATTCCTGGGTTTTATCAGTACCTACGATCATCAGGTACTCAAACTCATTGGTTTCAGCATTATTTATAGGAGCGTAAGACATTTGAATTTTCTGATTCTGGCAGTTAGATCTTAGATCCGGGGCAAGTCGAGTCATGTCCTCAAGCCCCAACATATTCTCACAGACCATTTGATAGAGTTCTTTAAAAGGACCGGCCTCGTCCTCAGAAAGACCCATGATCTGACCGGGAGTGGATTCCACAGGATTTACTTCAAACATTGAAGAAGCAATTTTTGAATGAACTGGCATAATTTTAAAATCTTTATCAACCAGAACAAAACCTTGCCCTAAAGCATTAAGCATCCCATTTTGAATATTGGAAAGGCTTTGAAGTTCCTCAGTTCTTTCAGCAACTTTTAATTCTAACTCTTGATTATAAATGCGGAGTTCTTCCAAAAGGGACTTAATTTTCGTCCCCATGTGATTAAAGGCGTTCCCAAGCTTGGCCATCTCGTCGCCACTTTTAATCTCAACCTGAAAGTCGAAGTTCTCCTGCTCAAACTCCTGGGCGGCCGTCGTTAACTGATCCAGATGCCAGGTCAGCCATTTTGCGGCAAGAGTACCAAGAAGAAGTGAAACCGATCCCATTAGACAAAGGATGAGTAGGCCTTGCTTAACAAAAACTTCCTGGACGAGCATTACTTTGCTTTCAGGAATTAAATTTACCAAATGGAAGTCATTCAGAGGTTTAGAAAATGAAACAAAGTAAGAGATGCCATTTATTTCTGACTTAAATAATCCATTTAGCCCAGGGTGAGTATCTAAAGCTTCTTTAACCTGTTGGAGTTCAAGAGGGACCAGTTCTGTTTTTTCGCGAGCAAGAACCTTGCCTTGCGCGATAGCGAAGGTATTTTGCCCATTTCTTGAAGTGAGCATATTTATGAGTTCAGGTTGTCTGAATGCGAGGGCCGCATAACTACCTGGCCTCTCCAGAGGTTTTTTCAACAGAAAGATGCTTTGCTCTTTATTAAGAATAGCGAGGCGAGCTGATTGAGACTCTAAATTTTTTATGTTCCAGTCCGGACTTGAATGTTTTTCAAAAAGCACTGAATGGGTATGAAGTGGAGACTCGGGGATATGCAGGTAAACACCCACAATTTTATTTTGTCCCCCTTTCAGAAAATTTTCGATCGGTGCAGACAACTTATTTTCAATCAAGGCATGCGAGATATAGGAATTTAAAAGGAGTTCATAATCCTCAATGACATTCAGAAAAAGTTTTGACTTACCTTCAATCTCAGTTGAAAGGCCTTCATAAACGAAGGCCAACTTATCTTCTTTATAAGTTTTAAAGCTTAAAAAAGCGAAAATACTCAATCCAAGAATCGAAAGGGAAATTGTCGAAACCAAAATTTTTGTTTTTAATGACAGATTCATGCATACTATTCGTATAATAATAAAAAGACTTTAGTTAAGGCCCCCATGAAAAAGACCGACATCTCGACTCCAATTCTCGTCATTATTGCAGTCGTAGGCATTTTAACTAGTGCCTTCTTTCTCATGAGAGGTCAGTTTAACAAAAATACGAACAGAGAAGATTCCGACCGTATTGCTACGATAAGCCACTACGAACAAGACATTCGCTTAAAAATGGCAGGAGACCTCCATTGGTACCCAGTGAATCAGGAAGTTTCGTGTTTTAGTGAGGACACTATTTTTACAGGCCCAAATTCGAAAGCAACTCTGGATCTCGTGGCGGGTGGCAGTCTGACTCTTTATCCTAATACCTTAGTTACTCTAAGAGATGGCCGCATCTCCTTAGACTCAGGATCTTTGGAAATTAATCTGACAAAAGGCCAGGTTGAAATCGAAAGTTTTGGCGAAGTCTTCAAGGTAACTCCCCAGGAAAAAATTAAAATTGAAAATACCGAAAAAATAAAAAGGATTATCCCTCTCGCCGAAAGTAAAGTTAACAATCCTATCGTTAAGAATTATATCGAAAAGATACAAATCACTCTGGATAGTCCTACTTTACTTGAAAAAATACCAAAAATTTCAGAGTCCACTCTCGAATTTAAATGGAGCGCCCAAAAAGGGAATCCGCAGTCTCAGTATCTTCTGGAAATCTCAAATGAAGAGGACTTTAAAAATATTCTCTTTTCAAAAGAAACCAGTGCTCTAAATCACAAGTTAGCAAGCGACCTTTTACCGTCCGGGCCGATCTTCTGGCGAGTTTCACAAGGTGAGACAAGAGAAATCTCTTCTTTTTTACACTTGGATAAATTCACAGCTGAACAAATCCATCCTGAAGATAATAAAACTTACTCCCTTGAACAAAACCTACAAAACGGCCTTAACTTTGAATGGACAAATCCTCTTGGGTCTCCAGTGAAACTCGAGGTCTCACAGCTAGAAGACTTCTCACAACTAACGGCCGAGGAAAATCTAAGTTCAACTATCCATGAAATGAATTTAAAAGAGAAAGGTCGATACTTCTGGCGAGTGGGATATTTAATCAATAATAACATGCACTGGTCAAAGGTCTCAACCTTCATCTTGGAACCTGATCTTAAAACACTTCCTCTCATCTTAAATAAAATTCCCAACAAACTGGATTTTTCTCTTAGAAAAAGTTTTGACGTGAGGGTTCTTGAACCAACAGAGTTTGACCGCTATGAGTTTATCCTGGGCCAGGGGGATAAGATCATTGATCGAAGAGTTTCACACGAACCAACTTACAAGTTAAAGCATCTTCCGGATGGCCAGTATCAATTAAGCATTAAGGCCAGTAATAAAAGTAAAAGGATAGAAGGTGAGATCATTAAGGAATTGAATGTCCTTACTTCCCCTCCCATTGAAGCTCCAAAACTAAAAAATAAAGAAAAAGTAAAACTTTTGGTGAAAATTTTTAAAACAGTTTTGAATAATCTCTTCCCGAGTGCGCATGCGGCCTCCAAATTTTTCTACAATCTCGAATGGGAATCCGTTCCGAATGCAACTTATGAGATAGAAATATACAAAAATAACAAAGAAGAACTTCACCTGAATAAAATTCTCCGGGAATCCAAATTCCGTTTAAACATCTCAGGTCCTGAAGTCTACTACTGGCGTGTGAGAACGATACTCCATGGTAAGAGAGGCCCTTTTAGCGAATTTGCACAGATTCAAATTGAAGATAGAGTTTTTACTCTTAATCAACCACTCATGCTCTCACCTCGACCTGATGAGAGTCTCTCTATCATTGAGAACGGAACAGTGACATTTACCTGGCAGGAGCCTATTTCAGGAAAGTACTACTTAGAATATTCGACTCGTCCGGATGGCCGGAATAAAAAAAGAATTCCTGTTTCACGAGGAAGTAAAACTTTAAAATTTAAGAAAGCACCATCGAGTTTCTACTGGAGAATTCACGCTGAAAGTCTTTATGGAAACAGCAATCCAAATGAAGAAAGATATAAACTTAATTTAGAAGTAATAGAAAACA
>JAEYUK010000016.1 GCA_023432655.1 Pseudomonadota bacterium
TAAGTTTTGATGATGTTTTTGGAATTAGAAAGTTGCCATCACAGATTGCATTAGATGAGCGGGAAGTGAACTTTGTGAAGCGTATTTATCCCTACTCTCGACAAAAAATTGCGGCTTAAATAAAAAATCCACCGGTAAAGGTGGAATTTTTTGAAGAAATTATCCTCAGTTAGCTGCGAACAATTTAAAATAAAAATGGCCACCCTTAAGATGGCCATTTTTCCGAGTCACTTTCCAAATCAGGTCCAACCTTTTTCTTCCCATGACCCAGTGAAATGATTCTACGAAGTTTGAAGACTTGTGGCATCTCAATTAAACCTTTGGCCCAATTTTGACTCAATTTGTTTTGTCGGTATTTGCTAGATGCTTTCAGTCACTCCTAAAGTCATGAAGTTTTTTCCCTGGCCGACGGAGGTGCTTCATGGTCATCACACAAAGTTTGAGATTTTCTTTTCTCCTGGCCACTTTGATAAGTTGCGGTCCGGCCAAAGACATGCCCCAATTTTATACAGAAGAATTAAGTCCAGTTTCCTACACATCTCAACTAGAAGTTCTCTTTGAAAAAGACCAAAAAGTTTTTTACCTCTTGCCACTGAGTGGCTCGGTCACCAAAGAAAAAATACTATGGTCAGGATATGATTGGAGCGCACAAGAGGGGGGTATCAATCTACGCTGGAATGAACCTGAAAGGAGTTGGCAGAATACGAACTCCCCCGGCTGGTTTGAAGCCTTGTTAATGACAACGGAACAATTAAAAACGCTTTCCCCTTCAGAGAAATATGATCTTCTTCTTGGCCAATATCAATATCCGTTTAAAGAACTAGTCAGTAACACTCCCATTGAAAATCTCCGAAAAGGATGGATACTGGCAACTCTTCATCATAAAGAACCCACTGCTAAAGAAGTAAGATCCAACGAGGGGATCAAGGTTCCCTTTGGGAGTTCAGACATTAAGGCCCTCCTAAGTTTTTATTATGCCCACAATTTTAAGCTCATGAAGGTTAAGGAGATCGGCGGAGCAAACAATGAACTTGATGCAGGCACATTTCACGCAGTCCTGGGCAATTCAATTGGTCTCAAAAATTCAAGTTTCCTCATGGGCAACCTACCGGTTAAAAGTTACGCTTCAAGGATTGAAGAAGAATTAGGTGCTATTGAAGGGGCCCCACAAGGAACAATTAAGACCATTAAAATAAGAGCTCGGGTTGTCAGTATTTCTCCTACCACCGAAAACTCGTGGGAAGGAATACTTGAGACTCCTGCCCAAAAAACTATCGCTGGGGAGTATTCCTATTACCTCTATCTAAATCAAGACAATGAAATCCTAAAAGGGAAATGGTTAAGTCCTGAGAGACCGATAAAGATTTGGGTCGCAGAAAAAAACAAAGACTTCCTTCCTCCCTTAGAACATTTAGGAAAGCTTCTCGATGACTAGAATCATTCTTTCGCTTCTCCTACTATGGGGATGCGGTAAGCCCATCGAAGAGAAAGAAAAAAAATCATCATCGCTTCTCATTAGTGAAGTCCACGAGAAAAAAATTTTAAAGATCCGAATGTCATTAAACTTTAACTATCTTCCACTGAAAGGAAGAATCACAGGTCAGTCGAAATTTTGGTCAGGAAACTCATGGAGACTCAACCGGGGGGCCATCAATTATCGTTGGAACTCTCCACTGAAAGAAACCATAGGCTATCTCTCTCCTTCCACCAGAGAAATTTTTTCCATGCCTCTGGAGAAATTAAAAGAACTGTCCCCCTCGGAGAAATATGACCTTTATAGGGGCCGCTACGACTTTCCACTAAAGAACAGTATAGAATGGATCTCCCGAAGGGATGCGGAGGACTGGGAGGGACTTTGTCATGGTTGGGCGGGGGCAAGCCTCAATCACCCGGAGCCCAAACCAAAAAATATGATGAATCCAGATGGGCTCCTTATCCCCTTCGGCTCTTCCGACATTAAGGCCCTCCTCTCCTATGCTTATTCAACTCTCATCCTGAGTGAAGAGGAATTTCTAGGCTTTCGTTGCGAAGATCCAAATAATGAAATTGATCATTGTCATGAAGATTTAAAGGCCAGTGACTTCCATGTGGCCCTGACCAACCTGATTGGGCTCAGAGGAAGAAGTTTCGTGGCAGATCTTGAGCGCTATAAGGAGGTCTGGAATCATCCCATAACTTCCTATTCTTCAGAGATCCTGCAGAATATTAAAAACCGAAATTCACATAAAATCATTCTGAGAACAACACTGGCCTATCTAGATGTGATTGAGAAAAATTCCTGGGAACGACTGGATAATCCGAAGATGGAGAATCAAATAACTTTCGAATATGAGCTCACCCTGGACGAAAAAGGGAATATCACTGGGAGTAAATGGAGATCGAGAGAGAGACCTGACTTTTTATGGATCATTCCCGAAAGAGAGAATTTCGCAGGAGATCTAACAAAGATTCATGACTTATTAAACTAAAAGAGGGCCACAAGGGGCCCTCTTCTTGGATTAGAAAAACTATTCTTCCAACACACACTCATCCGTAGAATCCGGACCTGAAAGCGCATTTTCATTATTCACATCAGCTTGAGACACATCCACATGAAGTGCCAGGAGACCACCGATAGTCAGAAGAAGAAAATTTTTCCAAATTGATTTACGTTCCATCCTAGAACCTCCAAGTTCAAGTCGTTCTTTGAGTTCAGTCTCTGCTCACCGTTACCTTTAGACAACCCTAACAGACAAAGCTTGAAGAAATTTGGAATGGAAGATAAAAAATTCGAGACTTAAAAAGGCCACTGATTAAATCGGTTCGATGACTCGCCCTGAGTAAAATTCATTCGAGAATAACTGCGATACCCATAAAAAAGGATCACCTTGGGTGATCCTTTTTTCCAGTATGCCCTCAGAAACTTGCCATAATCCTGAGATTTCAACCTCCGAGTCTGGCAGCTTTCATTTGCAAAAAGTATAAGTTTATAACCTTATACCCCTGGTGAATAGAATTCTAACAAAGCACTCCTCCAGAAGGAAGAGTGCTTATTCTAAATCTTATAGCAAGGAAGTTGAGTGTTGTGTTTACTTACGATCTAAGATCATGAAAGTAAAATCGTGATCATTGTCTGCGTTTTGAGAAAAATGCTGTTCGGAGACTTTTTTCCAATTTTTAAGAGACAAAGTTGGAAAATAAACATCTCCCTTAATATCCCCTTTAACTTCTGTCAGATAAATTCTATCTACTAATGAAAGAGCGTATTTAAAAATTTTCTCTCCCCCAATGATAAAGAGCTCAGTCTCCCCATTTCTTTCGGCCTGCTTAATGGCGCGAAAAATAGAATTGAACCAAAACACATTACTTAGGTTTGCCTGGGGCGTGTTAGAGATGACCAAACTCATTCTGCCAGGCAGAGGCTTACCAATGGATTCGAACGTTTTTCTTCCCATCAAGATATGATGACCCATAGTGAGCTTTTTAAAATTTTGAAGATCATCTTTCAGGTGCCAGGGAAGAGTATTATTAATCCCAATCACATTGTTATCACTCTTGGCCACAATAAATGAAATTCTCATGTTACACCGCCACAGGAGCTTTAATATGAGGATGAGACTGGTAGTTAACCAGCTCAAAGTCTTCATATTTAAAACTGAATATGTCTTTAACATCCGGGTTAATTTTTATCTGTGCCAGCGGATATGGCTCTCTTTTTAATTGTTCCTGTGTTTGTTCAAGATGATTAACATAAAGATGAGCGTCGCCGAAGGTGTGGACAAAATCCCCGACCCCTAATCCGCAAACCTGAGCAATCATGTGAGTCAGAAGAGCATAACTTGCAATATTAAACGGCACTCCTAGAAAAATATCGGCCGAACGCTGATAAAGCTGACAAGATAATTTATTATCTGCCACATAAAACTGAAACATCGTGTGACAAGGAGGGAGCGCCATTTTATCAACATCGGAAACATTCCAGGCCGAAACAATGAGGCGCCTGGAGTCCGGATTTTTTTTAATCATCTCTATCAAGTTGGTGATCTGGTCAACGGTTCTTCCGTCATGAGTTTTCCAACTGCGCCACTGAACACCATAGACTGGACCTAAATTTCCATTTTCATCGGCCCACTCGTTCCAGATTGAGACCCCGTTATCTTTAAGATATTTAATATTTGAATCCCCTTGCAGGAACCAAAGAAGTTCATGAATAATCGATTTCATATGGCACTTCTTAGTAGTGACCAGAGGGAAACCTTCATTCAAATTAAAGCGCATTTGATGGCCAAAAACAGAGATCGTACCCGTACCGGTGCGGTCTTCTTTTTTAACCCCTTCACTTAAAACTCGCTTCATGAGTTCGTGATACTGCTTCATTCGGCCTCCAATATATGTATGCTGATCCTAGAAAAATCTTACCAGACATACTAAGGCTTGTTCAACACATGCCTCGCTGCCAATTTTTTGACAATTATTCCTGAAGGCGTCTGAAGAGCAAGATTTCCTTCGTTTTGAGTTCTTTAATGGAAAAATTCGACGAATTTAACTCGATTATTTGGTGATTTCGGTAAAGAGACCGGTTTTGGTTACTAAGAATAAAAAAGATTTCTCCAGAAACACCCCAAATCCCTCCGCTTTTCACCTTTCCGTTCAAATCTTTTTCCTGGTAATCCCCAGCTGGTGACAACACTAAGAGAGACTTCTTGCCTAACCATTTACCTACGAGAAGCGAGCGGTGCTCATTTTCCATTCTAGTCGCTTCCGGATCATTGTATTGAACCGATGGCCTATGAGCACAACTGAAAAAGAGAAGACTTAAAAAAATATATTTCATAAACTAAATCATATTTTCAGGAGAATCTTATGTCGATAGTTACAACAGGTTTGGAGCGTATCCTTACAGAAAAGAATTTGCAGGAAAAGTTTAAGGGGAATATTGCTTACCTTTGTCATAGTGCTTCTGTCACCAAAGACCTGGAGCATGGGCTTCTGGCCATCCAGCGTGTTTTTGGAAAACAACTCACCAAAATATTTGGCCCTCAACACGGATTCGTGACAGATGTTCAGGATAATATGGTTGAATCGAATCACTATGTTCATCCCTATTTTAAGTTACCCGTTTACTCTCTTTATTCGGAAACCCGTATCCCAACTGATGAAATGCTGGAAGGACTTGATCATATTTTTGTCGACCTCCAGGACGTTGGAACAAGAATTTATACTTACATCTACACCATGACTCTCCTCATGGAGGCCTGTCAGAAAAAAGGCATTGAAGTTGTTATTCTTGATCGTCCGAATCCTATTAATGCCGACACTCTTGAAGGCAACATTCTGGATTTAAATTATGCTTCTTTTGTTGGTCGCCATCCCATTCCTGTTCGTCACGGAATGACTATGGGTGAAGTGGCCAGAATGCATCAGAAATACTGGGGCGGTAAAGACTGCAAACTAACAGTGATCGAAATGAAAGGCTATGACCGCAAAATGAGCTATGAAGACACCAAACTTCCATGGGTCCTCCCTAGTCCTAATCTTGCTACCATTGAAGCGGCCTATACCTTTGTAGGAACAGTCCTCTATGAAGGGACTAACATCTCCGAAGGCCGTGGTACAACCCGTTCTCTGGAAATTATAGGTCATCCTCAAATTGAAGCCTTTGGTTTTCATGAAAAGTTAAAACCTGTTTTAGAAAAGGCAAAACTTCAAGGATTTGTTCTAAGACCTCTGGTCTTTCTTCCTACTTTCCAAAAACATATGGGTAAACCTTGCGGCGGTTATCAGATTCACGTCACAGACAGAAAAACTTTTGAGCCATGGCGCCTGTGCCAATACTTACTCCGTGAAATGTATCATGAATTAGGTTCTGATTTTAAATGGAAAGAACCACCCTATGAGTATGAGTTCCATAAGGTACCAGTGGATCTTATTAATGGTACTGACGAACTTCGCCACTGGGTTGAAAAACGTGGAAGCGAGGAAGAGTATCAGGCGATCATGAGAAAAAATCAGGAAGAGTTCCAGGAGCAAAGGAAATCGATCCTGATATACTAAGGGCCAATCGACTCCACAAAGCGTACTTTGCTTCCTTTCACTTGAAGCACCACTGCGGGTTTAACAGCATCTCTATTCTCATTGATAGAGATGCTCCCAGTGACTCCTTTAAAATCCTTCGTCAATTTAAGGGCCTCTCTAATCGCTTCTCCCTTAGTTGATTGGGCACGCTCTATCGCCTCAAAAAGAATTCTTGCAGCATCATAACCAGATGCTGCTTGGGAATCAGGGAGTGTGTCGAATTTTTTTTGGTAGGTCTTTTTAAAGCTCTGAACTTCGGGTCTTGGATCTTCTAAGGTATAAAAACTAGAAAAGTAGGAACCATTAAGACTGTCTCCCGCGATCTCTAAGAGACTATCCGATTCCCAACCGTCTCCACCCATGAGGGGTAATTTCATACCTTTTTTTTGAACTTCTCGTCCGACGAGTGCCGCTTCGGCATAGTAGGCGGGTAAAAATATAAATTCAGCAGAGGTTTGTTTGATACGGAGTAACTGATTTTCGAAGACGACATCCCCCGACATATAAGTTTCTTCGGCCACAACTTTTCCGCCTAGAGATTCAAAAGTTTTCTTGAAATACTCAGCAAGACCTACAGAATAGTTTGACTCCCCATCATAAAGAATAGCGGCCCTCCTAAGCTTCAATGATTTATAAGCGAATTTCGCCATCACTTCTCCCTGAAAGGGATCGATGAAACAAACTCTGAAAATGTAGTCGCCGGTCTGAGTAACAAGTGGATTAGTTGCACTAGGAGTAACCATCGGGACGCGATACTTTTGCGCTACAGGAGCACTAATGAGAGAGCGGCTCGATGAAACTTCTCCTAGAAGGGCCACAACCTTATCAATCGTAATTAATTTTTCCACAGAGGAGAGAGCGCCATCATTTGTTCCCACAGTATCATAGGTTTTTAGCTCTACCGGTTTTCCTAAAACTCCCCCCTTGGCATTGATTTCTTCAATCGCGAGTTCAATTCCATTTCGCGAAGAAAGTCCAAAGGTCGCCTCGTCACCAGTCAATGCGCCAAAAAAACCGATCACAATCTTATTGGGTTCTTGCACACAGCTTGCTGAAAAAAATACGACCAAAAATAAAATGAAACATGAAGTGAATTTCAAGAACGCTCCCTTAAGATTGAACATAAGTTCTCTTTCTATTAGACAATAAATATTCAATAGGGTGAAATAAAAATCTAATAGTAAGTATGACTTAAAGTAGGAGGTTTATGTTAGAAACCATAGAACAGCTAACGGGACAATTTGCAGGTATCGTCTGGGGCGTACCTTTAGTTTTAGCGTTGGTCGGATCGGGAATCTTTTTTACCATCTACTTTGGTTTTCCACAATTGCGTTTCTTTCGCCATGCTATTGAAATTATTTCTGGGAAATATGATAACCCTGATGACAAAGGTGAAATCTCTCACTTCCAGGCCCTCTGTTCAGCACTTTCAGCAACCGTCGGTTTAGGAAACATTGCCGGTGTTGCAGTGGCGATCTCTCTCGGTGGTCCAGGCGCCATTTTTTGGTTATGGGTCGCAGGTTTCATTGGCATGTGTACCAAATTCACAGAAGTCATTCTTTCCATGAAATATCGTGATGTAGAAGCTAACGGAACCGTTCACGGCGGTCCCATGTTTGTCATCAAGAATGCTCTGTCTAAAAAGTTCTATCCCCTTGCCTGGATTTACGCCTTGTTTGTTGTTTTTTCATCCTTTGGAGCAGGTAACATGTTCCAGGCCAATCAAATGGCTTCAGTCATGAAGGCTTCCGCCGGCATTCCTGAATGGGCATCAGGGGCCATATTTTGTATAGGGGCTTCTCTCATTCTTATTGGTGGGATAAAACGCATCGGAAAAGTGACCGAAAAACTTGTGCCTATTATGGTGAGTGTTTATTTCATCGGGGCCTTAATCATTGTCGCCACTTTCATTGGCAAAGTTCCGCAGATATTTGTGGAAATTTTCACAAGTGCTTTTGTAGGAACTGCTGCTGTTGGTGGTTTTGCTGGAGCAGCTTTCAAAGAAGTGATCATCATGGGAATCCGACGTGCGACTTTTTCTAACGAAGCTGGCATGGGATCGGCAGCGATGGCCCACTCTGCGGCCAAATCGACTCCTGCCCAGGAAGGAATAGTTGCGCTTTTAGAACCATTTATCGATACCATCGTAGTTTGTACCATCACGGCCCTTGCTATCCTTCTAACAGGGGTCTGGACCCATGAAGGCATTGCGGGTTCAGAGATGACAGCGGTGGCCTTTGAGACAGTTATGGGACCTATTGGCCGCTGGATAGTAACCCTTACCGTGACCTTGTTTGCCTTCTCAACAATCATTTCTTGGTCTTACTACGGTGAGCAGGGTATAACCTTCATCATTGGTGCCAAATATATTCCCATTTACCGATGGGTTTTCATTGGATTTATTTTTGTCGGCTCTGTGGCGCAATTAAGTGTTGTGTTAAACGTATCAGACGCTATGTATGGAATGCTTGCTATTCCAAACCTCTTTGCTTGCTACCTTCTCTTGCCAAAAGTTAAAGAAATTATGAATGACTATCAAAAGAAGCGGGCCACAGGCCAAATCGTTGCTTATAAATAACTTCACATGGCCCCAATCTTTGGGGCCATTTAATTTTTTTTCAGTTAAAATCCCGCTATGCTCGACATTTTAATCGTTATTATCTGCTTAATGATCAACGCCTTTTTTTCTGCTTATGAGATGGCCTTTGTCACTGTCTCCAAAGATGAAATTGAAGATCTCCAGGAAACAAAGAAGTTAGTCTCTTCTTTACTTGCTCGTTTTAAGAAAAAACCTGAAAGAACTCTCTCCATCATTCAAATTGGTATTACTTTAGTTGGGGCCATTGCAGCGGCAGTGGGAGGGACAGGGGCCGTTGAATCTCTGGAGCCTTATCTGGTGAAGAACTACGGGATATCTAATTCCGCCGCGGAGGGGATTTCCGTTACCATCGTCATTCTTCCTCTCACCTATTTTAGTGTTGTTTTTGGTGAATTATTACCTAAGACCATTGCCCTTAAGCACCCGGTGAGAGTTTTGATCCTTGGTACAAATATTTTAAAACTTATCGACACCCTTCTCTCACCTATTGTGTCGGTGCTCGAAATCTCCACGAATTTTCTCTTAAAATTAATCGGTGTAAGTACGACGGTAGAAGAAGAAGATAACTTTTCAAACATCATTGAAATCGGAACTCTTCCTGAATACCATCAAAAGTTTGTAGAAAACCTGGTTTCACTAAAAAATCACAAAGTTTATAAATCAATGATTCCCTGGCAGAAAGTCGTCCATTTAAATTTCAGTGATAGTGAAGATGAAGTCAGGTCTAAAACCTCGGCTACTCCCCATTCCCGTTTTCCAGTGATGGACGGAGACACCCTGGTTGGGATTTTAAATCTGAAAGAGCTGCCTTTAAAGAGCGAAAATATACCTTGGGAAGGAACTCTAAGCCCGGCATTTAAAGTCTCACCAAACGACAAAGTTCTTGATGCTTTCCTTAAAATGCAGGAAAAGCAAACTCACATTGCGGTGGTCCTCAATGATGAAGAAAAAGTATTAGGGATCATTACCATAGAAGATATTCTGGAAGAAATCGTAGGTGATATTTACGAACAAGTGAACTTTACTCGCACATCAAAAATGCTCTCAAATCGGGGAAAAATCAAAATAGGCCCTTAGATACCCATGAAAACGAAGGGAGCATTCTCTTCGTTTTGGCGTTTAAAACCCTGTTCGTTATATTTTTCACGGTATTTCTGGTAACTCTCCCAATTCTTTTTGCCATGGAGCTTTTCCAGTTTTTTGTGAAAATTTTCTTCCAGATCGATCAGTTTACGACGCTCTTCAAAAGTCAGTTCGCGCATCGAATCTTTCGGCCACATCTCGGCCGTCTGTTGGTAATACTCAAGTCTTAGCCGGTTATGCTCATTTACTTGTTCTTCTGACAATCCAAGTTTTTGAATGAAATAATCCGTCCGATCATGCTCCATCTTCTCACCTGCTTCTTGAAACTCAGAAGGCATGAATTCAGATAGCTCACTTGGACCTTCTTCCTTCTTTTCTTCCTTGGAAGGTTTTGCAGGTAATGATGGTGGGATAAGTTTTTCCACTGAATGACTAGGTTGATTCTTTGAGTGAGTCTCAATAATAATTTTTTCCAGAGGCGGTTTCTCCTCTTTCTTTGTCATAAGGAAGTAACTCAGGACCAAATTAAGGATGAGACTCAGACTCAATAATATCTTCATCATTTGTTTAATAGGATCGCGGCTTCTTTAGCAAAATAAGTTAAAATGATATCGGCACCGGCCCGACGAAAACTCATGAGCGTTTCCAGAATCACTCGGTCATTATCAAGCCAGCCATTCTGAACAGCGGCCTTAATCATGGCATACTCTCCGCTCACATTATAGGCCGCAATAGGAAGGGTACTAGTCTCTTTTAAGCGGTAAATAATATCGAGATAAGGGAGTCCCGGTTTTACCATCAGAATGTCGGCACCTTCGGCTTCATCGAGCTGCGCTTCACGAACAGCTTCAAGTGAGTTGGCCGGATCCATTTGATAGGTCTTTTTATCTCCTTTTTTAGGAGCAGAACCTAAGGCATCTCTAAAAGGGCCATAAAAAGCCGATGCGTATTTGGCGGTGTAACTCATGATAAGAGTATTCTTAAAATTGTTTTGATCTAAAGCACGCCTAAGATACTCAACTCTTCCGTCCATCATATCAGATGGTCCAATGATGTCAGCTCCGGCCTTAGCACTACAAATGGTTTGCTTGGCCAAAACTTCCAGAGTTTCATCATTTAAGATCTCACCAGTTTTCGGATCAACAAGACCGTCGTGTCCAGCAGATGAATAAGGATCAAGGGCCACGTCGGCCATGACCATCATGTCCGGCAGAGCTTCTTTCACTGCACTGATGGCCCGAGCGTTAATACCATCAGGATTATAAGATTCACGTGCATCAGGTGTTTTTAAACTCTCATCGATGGCCGGAAAAAGATCCACACATCTCACACCAAGGTCATAAAGGATCTTAGTTTCTTTTACTAATTCATCTATTGAAAGCCGGAATTGTCCCGGCATTGATGGCACAGGCACTTTCTGATTTTTACCGTCAATAACGAATAACGGCGCAATAAAGTGATCAGGAGATAAATGAGTTTCACGAATCATAGAGCGAATATGTTCGTGACGACGATTACGTCGTGGACGATGAAGCATCATATTTAGGCCTTTTGCATGGATTTAAATACCAGGGCATACATTTGCATTTGTTTCATCATCGCCGCCAGACCGTTGGAGCGATTCATAGACAAGTGTTCCGTAATCCCGACTTCTTTTAAAAATTCTGGTTTAGTGGCGAGGATTTCATCGGGAGTGGCATCGGAATAAACACTCACAAGAAGACCGACAATACCTTTAACTAAAACCGCGTCTGAATCAGCATAAAAATAAACTCGGCCGTCTTTAAATTCCGGATATAACCAAACCTGACTTTGGCAGCCTTTGACTTTGTATTTATCCTCGCGCTTGTCTTCCGGATATGGGAGTAACTCGCGTCCCAAATGGATAAGTTCTTTATACCGGTCTTCCCAATCGTTAAATTTTAAAAATCGCTCCTTAACTTGAGCGGTTCTCTCTGTCATTTCCACGTAACTTCCCTTGCTTAGAGGCCCTAGTATGCTCCTATCCGCTTATTTCGTCAAAAAACTCAATAAATTCCCGGTCAATTCCGAAATGGAATTAAGAAGGAATTAAAAAGAGTCGCTTATGGCCACTTTCACTTTACAACCTCTCAGTGATGAAACCATCGATGCCATGGGAATCAATAACCATGATTTATGGTTAGTCCGCATCAACAAGACGGTCTTAGGGCCTTTCGAAACCGAGAGCCTCAGAAGTTACGCCCTTGAAAACGAAGAGTTATTTAATGATGCCCAGGCCAACCGTATGGATGAGCATCAATTTAAGCCTTTTTGGAATCATCCACAGTTTCAGCGAAGAAAGCCTTCCATCATAAGTTCAACTCAGCACCAAAGTCGATTCTGGCTTCTTT
>JAEYUK010000285.1 GCA_023432655.1 Pseudomonadota bacterium
ACAACTCCTGCGGGTCGCTTTTGGCCAGCTCATTAATGTCTTTGGTATGACTTTTATGAATAAATAACTGATGAATCGCCGCTTGTGGACGAAGATCTTTAAAGCCGATCACAGTTTCATTTTCAAAAATTTTAGTCGATGGAATTTCGCCCTTAACAATCTTACAAAAAATGCAGTCGCTCATATTATCCCTTCACTCGTTGAATTTTAGCTCCTAAAGCTGTGAGCTTTTCATCAATTTTCTCATAACCACGGTCAAGATGGTAGACACGCTGAATTTCACTCTGGCCACGGGCCACGAGAGCGCACAAAATCAGTGCCGCAGAAGCGCGCAGATCGGTACACATGACAGGCGCTCCACTAAGGCCTTCTACTCCCTCAATCATGGCCGAATTACCTTTAAGAGTGACTTTACTTCCCATGCGTCCCATCTCCGGAACGTGCATAAATCGATTTTCAAAGATAGCTTCAGTCACCACAGAGTTTCCATCAACGATACTCATAAGCGCCATCATCTGGGCCTGCACATCTGTCGGAAAACCAGGATAAGGAGCTGTTTCAATAATGGCGCCTTTTAGACGATCGGATTTTCTCACCTGCACGAAGTCTTTTCCAATTTCAAGATTCGCCCCCATCTTCGTAAGAGTTTCCAGGACGAAAGAAAGATGAACAGGATTGAATCCTTCCACCCTCACTTCGCCATTACTCATGATCCCAGCGATAATAAAGGTCGCGGCTTCAATTCGGTCCCCAATCACACGATAGGGTTTAGTCGGAGCTTTCAAAGCGGAAATATCCATCCCTTCGATCGTTATGTGAGATGTTCCTGCGCCTTCTATTTTTACTCCCTGAGCTTTCAAAAAATCAGCCAGGTCATCAATCTCCGGTTCCATCGCAGCATTCTCAATAACGGTGGTTCCTTCCGCCAGAACCGCCGCCATCATCAAGTTTTCCGTGGCCCCAACACTCGGGAAAGGAAGAGGGATTCGAGCCCCTTTCAATTTTTTACAATGGGCCTTGATATAGCCATTTTCAATTTCAATCTGGGCGCCCATTTTTTCCAACCCCATAATGTGAATATCAACGGGTCTTGCCCCAATTGCACATCCTCCAGGAAGAGAAACCGAGGCAACTCCATAACGAGCGAGAAGAGGACCTAGAACTAAGACCGACGCTCTCATCGTTTTAACTAATGAGTAATCGGCGTGCTGATTATCCAAATGAGTGGCATCAACAATCGTCTGTTGACCGTTTTTAGTAACCTTCACACCCATGCTTTGAAGAAGCTTCAAAATCGTTCCCACATCCATCAAGTCAGGGATGCCATCAAAGGTGATGGGATAAGGAGATAAGAGCGTCGCTGCTAATATAGGTAGAGTTGCGTTTTTTGCTGAGGAGATATGCACTGAACCTTTGAGAGTACAAGGTCCTTTAATAAGGAGTTTATCCATAAACCTTCCAGGATGTTGTTTAAGAGATTTTAAGGATTAATCCCTGAAAAGTCTTCATCCTTTAAAGGGGAAGAAAATTTCTTGGATTGCATTAATAGACAATTAAAATCAAAACCTTAGTGGGAAATTAAATTGGCCGTCTTTTTGATGAAGTAAATGAATTGTGAAAGCTGAATGTAAAAAAGGTGCCAGGTAAAATGAATAATCCACTAGAAGATTTAATCCTTAAATATAAGAAACACTTATTTACAGGTGAAAAGAACCTTTTAGAAATGACTTCAAACGGTAAAAAGGATACCTGGGAATACACCCTTCAAAAAAACTACAATAAGCTATGGAGAATATTCTTAAAAGATCTTCTCCTAGCAGCCGATAAGATGAAATATGAAAATAAAAAACGACCCTCTTGAATTTACCCGGCTAAGAGATGACGTTATGCAAGTTTGTCCAAACGAGCAATCTGTATTCTTCATAAAAGGTTACGCCATTTTTACTGAATCTTTTTTTGAATCAATTACTTCACTATCAAAGATCTTTTATGATTTAGAAGAAAATACTTGCGACATCGACTTTGAATTCTCGGCCATGGAAGCATTGGAGGAAGTAAAAAAATATGAAAAGAAATTAGTTAAAGACCAAGAAGAGTACCTAAAGGGAGCTTTACTTGCCGAATTTAATTCACTAAGGATTGTTTTATCTACTTATAAACCCAGAGCTGGAAAGATCGTTGCTTAAATACTCGCTCTGATAAATCTTTTTACTCCACTCAAATCATTCAAGACCTGAATGTCCTGGAATCCCAGGCGCCCTAATAACCTGGCCTGCTCCTCCACTTCTAATTCATGTCCTTCCATAAAAAAAGTTCCATGAAGTGAAGCGCGGATGGCCATAAAGAAGTCTTCAAACCAGAAAGTGTAATAATCATCTGGCAGATAAAGCGCCTGGTGTGGTTCGTGAGTATCAACAGATTCATGCACCAGCTGCCTATGAGAAGAAGCTTTGATGTAGGGAGGATTAGAAACGATGAGATCAAAAGTTCCTTCAACATTGGCCAGGCGGTCAGATTGAAGAAGCGTTGTTTTCTTTTCTAAACGTAATCGTCGGGCATTAATTTTGGCAACGGCCAGGGCCTTTTCGCAAATATCAACCCCTACTCCGCTTTTTCCGACATTATTCTGAAGTAAGCTCAAAAGAATCACACCACTTCCAGTTCCTACGTCCAGGATGCGTTTGATGTTTTTCGCTTTAAATTCATTAACAATCAGATCCACTAAATATTCTGTTTCAGGCCTTGGGATCAATACATCCTGATTCACGAAGTATTGATTCCCGTAAAACTCACTCATCCCTAAGAGATAAGAAAAAGGAATCCCCGCTTGCAAGGATTCGTGGAGTTCGCCCCGGAGCTTCGGAGACATGGCAAAATGGGCATCATTAAGTGTCAGAGCATTGTTATGAAGGCGTTTTTTTAGAATGTCTCCAATCTCCATTAAGAAGCGGTGAAGATTTAGACCTGGATAATAGCGCTGAAGAGAAACCTCATGTTCCTTAAAGTAAGCAGTCCAGCTTTCCTTGAGTGTCTCTATTCTTCTTCTCCTTGAAGAAGGATCGCCTGATTATGAGCAATAAGAGCATCAATGACTTCATCGATGTCCCCGTTCATAAAACTCGGAAGATTATAAATTGTATAGTTGATTCGGTGATCGGAAATTCGACCTTGCGGATAGTTATAAGTCCTGATGCGTTCGGATCGGTCCCCCGTTCCTACCAGACCTTTACGAGTGGCAGCTTCTTTAGCATGAGCTTCCTGTAAACGGAGATCGTAGATTTTGGTCTTTAAAATTTTAAAGGCCTTATCTTTGTTCTTTAACTGAGAGCGCTCATCCTGCATGGCAATCACAATACCTGTTGGTAAGTGGGTCAAGCGCACAGCAGAGTCAGAGGTGTTTACGGACTGTCCACCGGAACCACTGGAGCGGTAAATATCAATACGAATCTCATTCATATCAAGAATGACATCTTCCACTTCATCAGCTTCAGGCATAACGGCCACAGTGATTGTTGAAGTGTGAACACGACCTTGAGCTTCGGTATCAGGCACACGTTGCACACGGTGAACACCTGACTCATATTTCATTCGAGAATAAACTTTATCCCCGGAAACGTTAACGACAATTTCTTTTAATCCCTGATCGCCTTCAGAGATGGAAACGACCTCGGCTTTCCATCCTTTGGTACCAAAGTAGTTTCGGTACATTCTCCAAACATCGGCCACAAAAATAGAAGCCTCATCTCCGCCGGCACCAGCGCGAATCTCCAGAATGACGTTTCGGTCATCATTCGGATCTTTTGGAAGAAGTAGAAGCTTAAGCTCCTGAACAATTGTCGGGAGTTTATCTTCGAGTTCTGAGAGTTCTTCCTTGGCCATCTCACGCATCTCTTCATCTTTTTCGTTATGAATGATGTCTTTATTGCCTTCGATATCGGCCACTAACTTTTTATATTCGCGAAATTTTAGAACGATGGGTTCGATATTAGAGCGTTCTGTATTCGTTTCACGGAGTTCTTGGGCCCGATCATAAAGAGTTGGATCCGCCAATCTCTCAGTTAAGATTTCATAACGCCTGACCACTGCTTCTAATTTATCGAACACGGGAATTTCCTTCGGGGTGCTACTCTAAGAATTCTTTGAGAGTTGAATTAGTTGATTCAATATCGTTAATAGTACTGATATCGATTTCTTCAAGATTAAAAACTTTTTCCGTTGCTGTCTTAAGGTTGTACTTTTCTTCAAGAAACAGCACGGCCTTAATACTTGAAAGGGCCACTTCCAATTGCTGCTCGTCTGGTTCCTTAGTGGTTAGCTTCTGAAGAAGCATACCTGGAGCACTCATGGCCTTCGCCCACCACTGAGTTGAACACTTACCTGCGGTCTTAATCAGCTCATAACTAATCCCCGCTACTGGCAACATCAGCGCCACCTTGAAAAGAACGGCAACCACATGGCGCAGAATGGGAGGTAAATTTGTACCGACCGGGATCAAGGTGAAAACAGCAGAAAATAAAATAATAGAAACCAAGATCAGAAAGAAAATAAAACTTGTTCCACAACGCGGGTGAAGGGTCGTGAATTTTCGAGCGTTCTCTACTGTTAGATCCATCCCTGCTTCAAAAGTGGCAATCGATTTATGTTCCGCCCCGTGGTACTGAAATACCCGGTAGACGTCTTTCATAAATGAGATACCCCAAATATAAGCAACAAAGATAATGGCCTTAACAATCCCATCCACTGCATGGAAAGCGAAACTATCAAGAGTCCAATTTTGTCCGAGAAGATCACCTACTCCGAAGGCTACCATATGGGGTAGAAAAACGAAGAGTCCGATACCAAAGGCAAAGGAAACGGCCATGGTCAGGAAGGTCGCCCAGTCCACTTTTTCTTTTTTCTTCTGGCTGGCCTCAAATTCTTCGAGCGTTTTGCCTTTCTTCAAAGCTTTCTCTCGCTCTTCTTCGGCCATCGCGATATTGGCAGAATAATTAAGAGACACCAGACCGTTGGCCATGGTTTCAATCAGCATCAAAACGCCGCGAAGGAAGGGCTTCTTTAAAAAATCTAATTTTTTAGAAAGCCCATACCACTGATCCCGTCGTAGCCTGATTGTGCCATCCGGCTTACGGACGGCCACTACGAAGGCATTCGGAGATCTCATCATCACTCCCTCAATGACGGCCTGCCCTCCGATTGAGGTATACTGCTTAGTCGTTAAGAGGATGATGCGTTTTAAAGTTTTTTTCATTATCCGTTCATTTTATCCAAAAAAGCGGAATTGGTCTTGGTGTCTTTCATCCTTTCAAGGATAAATTCCATCGAGTCCATAGTATTCATTGGGTTAAGCACCCGGCGAAGAACGAATACACGTTGAAGATCTTTGTCAGGCATTAGGAGGTCTTCCTTACGAGTACTTGATTTGTTGATATCAAGACACGGGAATATTCTCTTCTCCATAAGCTTTCTATCAAGCTGAACTTCAGAGTTACCAGTACCTTTAAATTCTTCAAAGATAACTTCATCCATTCTTGAACCGGTATCGATAAGAGCGGTTGCAATGATTGTAAGTGATCCGCCGTTTTCAATATTACGGGCGGCTCCGAAGAATCTTTTTGGTTTATGAAGAGCATTGGAGTCAACACCACCGGAAAGGATTTTTCCTGACGGTGGAACAACAGTGTTATAAGCACGGGCCAGACGAGTGATGGAATCCAAAAGGATCACCACATCTTGTTTTGCTTCAACTAAACGTTTTGCTTTTTCAATCACCATCTCGGCCACCTGAACGTGACGAGTCGCAGGTTCATCAAAAGTAGAAGAAACCACTTCGGCGCGAACGTTACGTTTCATATCTGTCACTTCTTCCGGACGCTCATCGATCAGAAGAACAATGAGTTTAGCATCCGGATGGTTATCAGAAATTGAGTTCGCGATATCCTGCATGAGCATGGTCTTACCAGCTTTAGGAGGGGCCACAATCAAACAACGCTGACCAAAACCTTGAGGAACAAATAGGTCAATTACACGTGTTGAGTAATTTGTTGGTTTTGATTCAAGGTTAATTTTTTGATTTGGATAAAGCGGAGTTAGGTTATCAAAAAGGACGGTTGAGCGGTGCTGTTCTGGTTCACGGAAGTTAATGTGATTAACTTTTAGTAGAGCAAAATACCTCTCCCCTTCTTTAGGAGTACGGATTTGTCCTTCAATCGTGTCCCCGGTACGAAGACCGAATCGGCGAATTTGAGAAGGAGAAACATAAATATCATCCGCACCCGGAAGATAGTTATAGGAAGGAGAACGTAAGAAACCAAAACCATCAGGCAGGATTTCTAAAACGCCGTCTCCGAAAATTTCTTCATTGTCTTTGGATTTTTTTGTCAGGAGGGAGAAGATCAGTTCGTGCTTTTTAAAACCGGCCGCGTTTTGAAATTTGGGGTATTGCTGTGTATTATACAAAAAAA
>JAEYUK010000028.1 GCA_023432655.1 Pseudomonadota bacterium
GCTTTGTACTCTGTAGGATACTGATCAATGCGGTGGGATTCGTAATGGTAATTATCAATATGGGGCGGTGTGGGTTTGTCTCGATGGGCCAGTTTTGACCAATAATATTGCATGCTGTTTTTGACACTCTCCCAACGTCCTGTGATTCCATCTAGCCTCATAATCGCCTCCTTTTGACAGGAAACTAAGAAGCATGAACGGTGCCAAAAAAAAGGCCCTCATAAGAGGGCCTTCCAGAGTTAAATTATCTTCTTTTTTGACCAGGCATACGATGCGAGATTTTTCCAAGATAAGAAGTTTTGATTTTTCTCATCGATTCAATTCTCATCTCTGCCATGACGTCGGCAGCTTTATTGACTGGGATATTCTGCTCATCAGAAATAGCAAAAACTTCAAGAGTCTTATCGTAAATAGTATCAACCATACGACGTGACTTAGAATCCGCCCATCCTTCGAACTCAATTGAAACGTTCATTACACCACCAGCATTAACCAGGTAATCTGGAGCGTAGAGGATGCCTTTTTCTTTTAAGATCAAACCATGACGATCTTCTTTAAGCTGGTTATTAGCAGCACCGCACACGATTTTAGCTTTGAGCTGAGGAATAGTTTCATCGTTAACAGAAGCACCAAGAGCGCACGGAGTATAGATATCGCAGTTAACTCCGAAGATTTCAGTAGGAGAAACAAATTTTGCATTAGGAAATGCATCTTTCATTCTCTGAATATTCTTTTCGTTAACGTCCGTGAAAATGATATTGGCACCAACTTCGTTAAGAAGTTTTGAAAGCTCAAAACCAACTGAACCAGCGCCTTGAAGGGCAATTGTTTTGCCTTTAAGTTCGCGAGAACCAAAAACCTTTGTAACTGAAGCTTCGATACCGCGGAATACACCCAGGGCCGTATATGGCGAAGGGTTTCCTGAACCGCCGTTAGCAAGTGAAACACCTGTCACGTGATTTGTTTCAGTGAAGATGTGCTCAATGTCTTCAACGTTAGTATTCACATCTTCTGCAGTGATATAGCGACCGTTAAGTGATTCAATAAAACGACCGAACGAGCGGAAAAGAGCTTCGCTCTTATTTTTTGGATCGGCAATGATTACGGCCTTACCGCCACCAAGATTTAATCCAGAGATAGCATTTTTATAAGTCATTCCACGAGAGAGACGAAGAACGTCAACTAATGCCTCTTCTTCACTCGCATAAGGCCAGAGTCTTGTTCCACCTAGCGCTGGACCCAGGGTTGTATCGTGGATACCAACAATTGCTTTTAATCCACAGGACTTATCCTGAACAAAAACCACTTCTTCGTGGCCCATCGAATACATTTTCTCAAGTGTAAACATAGAGTTCTCCTCTTGTGCCGGTTTTACCGGGTGACAAAATAATGAGTTGAGTTAAACTTATTTGCGAGAAGTATCAAACTCTCAGAAGTTTTTGACAAGGAAGAATCTTATGCCCAGAGTGTCAATTAAGGACACCACTAAAAATTTTGAAGTGAATGAAAATGAGATTCTTTACGACGCCCTCTATGATCGTGGAGAAGAATTGCCTCATGGCTGTCTTTCAGGTTCGTGTGGGGCCTGCCGAGTTGAAGTCATAAGCGGCAAAGAAAACCTTCAAGCTCCAGGCGTCATTGAGCAAAACACCATTGAGGCCCTAAAAGATGAATTCAATTCGACCCGTGGAAAAGAATTTGTCGAGGGCAAAGAAATAAGACTTTCTTGTCGCGCTAAAGTAATCGGTGATGTCTGTATTATTCCAATTAAATAGGACGTCGTGCAGAGCGAATTTTCATATTGATGGAGTTCGCCGCATTCACAGCTGTATCCCATGCCGTATAGATTTGTTTCTTAGTATTCGCCTTTAAATCACCGGCCACATATAAACCAGGTACTGAGGTGAGTCCGCTATCCTGGGCCTTCACAAAGCCTCTCTCATCGAGTTCTGCACCTAACTGCTTGGCCAATTCATTGTAGATAATCATACCCATCGAGACAAAGCATATGTCTGTTTCAACTAGGGTGCCATCTTCCAGGGAGAATCCTTCCAGTATTTTTCCTTTCTCCTGGCCCACGACATCTAAAATAAATTCTTCTCTCACTTTAATGCCATAGTGATCAATGAGTTTTTGGGTATCGGGCTGAAATTCGGTTTTTTTACCATTAGTCAGAATAGTGAATTCTTTCGGATGATAACGCTCATGAAGCATGATCGCTGCCCAGGCGGCCCCATTACCGTGGCCTATCACTGATGCTTTTTTATTTAAAACGTGATGACCGTCACATATCAAACAGTAATCAATTGTCTGGGCATTGGCATAATCAAAGACTGTTTCGATAGTTCCTTTAATTTCCGGCTGAACATCCATCACGCCGGTACAAAGAATAATATATTGAGCGTAATGAGTATTATTTTTTGAATCGGTAATCTCAAAGAGATCGCCTTGTTTTTTTAAAGACACCACACCTGTATTCTTATGCTGATGGAGCCTGTCTTTAAAGTCGGATTCCGAGATCCACTTCAGTGTCTCAAGGTTGGGTTCTTGAATGCCACGTTTATAATGGAAGTGACCCGGGATATTTTCAACTTTTCTCACCCACAGATCACGAGAGCGTTTTTTATCTTTGGGTGAACCTGGAAAGAACAGACAGTCATCATTATTCAAAACGGTTCTAAGCACGGCCATCGTTCCGGCCGAACCACCACCAATCACGCATACTGGAAATATTTTTTGGTCCATGACCTATTTTGCACCAATCGCAGGGTGATGGTCATGGTTCTCAGCTTCATTCTTCTTAGTATTTTCAGATTCTCTCAGGTGCGAGCCAGAAGTTGACTTAATCTTAACTTCTTTAATTTCAGAATTTTTAACGCGCACAAGTTCGAATGAGAAGCCATCCCAAATGATAATATGACCTTTCTTAGGGAAGGCGTTCCCCAGCTGTTCCATGAGAAAGCCATTAAGAGTTGAGTAGTTATCATTTAATGGAATTTCAATATCGTATTCGTTATAGAGATCTCTGAGCGAAATAGTAGAAGGAACAGTAATCCCTTCAGCATTCTCTACTCCTGGAATTAAATCCTCGTCATCATCATGCTCGTCTTGAATATCACCGAAAATCTCTTCCATAATATCTTCAAGAGTAAGCATTCCCACCACAATACCGTTTTCATCTTTAACTAAGGCCAGGTGAACTTTTTTACGGTTCATGTGGTCAAAGACCGCCTGGATTTTCATGTGTTCGTAGACGAAGAAAGGTGGCTTTACATATTTTGAAATATCAAAGTTTTTTTGTTCTTCCGGACTAGAAAAAACGAGATCTTTAATGTGAAGAAATCCGATGACGTTATCTAAATCTTCATCATAAACCGGGAAACGAGAATGGGCAGTATTCTGTACGGTTTTAATAACGTCCATGAATCCGGAATTTTTCTTTAGACTCTTAATCTGGGTTCTTGGAACCATGATGTCCTTCACTTTAATAGAAGGGAATTCAAGGATCGAGTTAAGAAGATCGATTTGTTTAGAATCAATAGAGCGCTCTTCTTCTGCCATTTCAACCATGACTTCAATATCGTCTTTAGTGACCAAACGGCTTCGGACGTTTACATTTTTTCCCAGTACTAATTGGATGATTTTAGTGAACGCTTTAACAATCGGATACATGAGGTAATAGAAACCCATCAAAACCATGATGCTAAAGGGCGCGAATTTTTCTGAATTTCCACGTGCAATTGTTTTTGGTGCAATTTCACCAAAGATCAAAATCATGACCGTGGTTACCCCTACACTCACCGCGATGGCATCATTCGAGAAAAACCCCTGAGCAATGCTGGTGGAAAGGGATGCAATTAAAATGTTGAAAAAGTTATTTCCCACCAAAATGGTAGTTAAAATATCATTCGGAATTTCCAACCATTTCTTCATCGCCCAGGAATCATAACCATGTTCTTCAGCGATTTGTTTGGCCTTCTCATGAGGCAATGAAAGCAAGGCCGCTTCCGATGCCGAGAAGAAGGAAGAAAGTAATAGAGAGACAGCAAGGATAAGAATCTCTTGTTCGGTACTCATAGTGAATGTTCAGCTTGTTGAAGTTTGAAGGCGACTGTTGCCGATTCGGCCGGGGGTTCTATAAGAACTAACTCCTGTTAAGTAAATAAAATTACGTCCTCTATTATATCACAAACCGCTATAAGAGCAACAGATCAAACAAATTCTTGTTAGTCCTGCTTTTAATGGGATAGCGGTTTGCCCTTAAAATCATGGTCAGAATAAACAATCCGGTCATGCATTTCATGGTCAAAAGGTCTGATTTCTTCCATGTTCGTAACCTTACGAAAATTGGTGTTGCACTTATAACAGATTGCCACCATCGCAAGCTTTCTGAACAAAAATAGATCTACTAAATATAAAACCACCAGACTTATTCCATAAGTCCAAATAGAGAGAATCGCTGCAATAACGAATAAGGCGACTCCAATCTTTCGATTAAAATCTTTCTGTTTATAAAAATCCATACGAGTACAAACCGGGCATTCTTTTAAAATCCCCTCTTCATGCTCTTGAGTAAATTTCACTTCCTGAACTTCTTTGCAGACTTCACAGGCAACTTTAGTCGCCTGATGGTCAGGAATGACTTCGATACTTGATCCGCAAGATTTGCAGGTAATTTGAACTTCCATCATAGTGGTAACCCGTGTTTGGCCATGAGATAAACTGATATCAATTCGCCCACAATAACAAAAAACTCTACGATGTAAAGTACGCCGGTTGCACTCTGAGTTGAACGAAGTCTACACAAACGATAAGTAAAAAAGCTAAGGATGACAGGGGCCACGTAACCCCACAGGTAACGCATAGATAAGAATAACCAGTTGTACATGTAACCGTCCCCTAGCATCGAGCCCTCCGTAAAGTAAGGCTGACCAACGGAGAAGAAAACCGCGAGTGAAGACATGATCTTTATGAAAAAACTAATCCAGAGAATATACAGACAATAAATAAGAGGCTCTACCGACAGATGTGGGACAACTAAGTAGTAGTGTCCAAGTGACATAGCGAAGTTACTGATCCCTAAAAGACACATACTCATAATAAAGAACATGATCCAGATAGGGTCAAAAGCGAAAGTATGGAACACCAATGTGATGAAGGTGATGACCTGAAGAATATAAATGGCCCACATAAACCAGGACTTATCGTCACGATGAAGAACTGATCCTAAAACATTGGTTGAAATTAAAATTCCATAGCACCACCACTCCACAGGGGTGAGACCTGGCTCCATGAAAAAATCCACTCCAAAAGCCATGACCAGAGAACCTAATACGATAGAGGTTCCTAGTTTATAAAAGCCAACTCCAGTAAGTTTGGTACTCACGACGGGAGCAAAAAACTGGGTTCCGAAAGCAAGGGATAAAAGGAAAAAGTGGATACAAATCTGGGTAATACTATTCATAGAGCTCACTATATAGCGAGCGATAAAGATCATCAATCATCTGATGATTAGGACCTGGAATTTGACCGGAATAAGGAGCACTTAAGTTATTGAAGTCGATCCGAAGCCATTGCCCTTTACCCTTCAGGGCTTCCTGATCGGGGAAGAGAAAAACATTGAGTAAAATTAATCTCCCTGGAAGGGAATTAGTGTAGGTTCCCATAAACCTGCCGTCCTGTGGGTGGATAATGATCCCTACTTCTTCCTCAACTTCTCTCAGTGCCGCCAGCAATGGTTCTTCATTCGGCTCAATTTTACCTCCCGGAAACTCTAAAAGCCCGTGATAGGGGCCATCGTCTTCACGAACCTGAGTCCAGACTTCCAGGATATTTCCTTCTATTTTCCGATAGAAAAGGGCCAATGCCACAGGCAGAAGCTTCATAGAACTTCTTTCTTTTTCTTAATAAAACTAAAATCAATCTGCAAAATCTCGAAAACAAGACTGCCTACAAAAGGCGGCCACCAGGGCACATTACTTTCATTAATAAAGATAA
>JAEYUK010000295.1 GCA_023432655.1 Pseudomonadota bacterium
ATTTTTTGGTTACCGCTTCTTCCACATGAGGCAAAAACTTGTCCATGAACTTGCCGTTCTTAATGAAGACCAGTCCATTAATTGCCATATTATCAAATGAAGAAATGGCCAGAATTTCTTCTGGCCACTCGCTATTCTTGACTAACTTAAGAGTAGGATCTGCTTGAATTAAACTTTGGAGTGTCATGGGAGCTCCTTAACGGAACCTACTTCGCAGGGTGCTTTTTATCGTAGGCCTTAATTACTTCATCACTTAGATCTTTCTTATTTTCAGCATAAACGATTGGGGCCGCTGAAAGCTCGAATGTCATATCAACTTTATTCGATTTAGAAACTTCATCAATAATTGGGCGCAATTTATCAAGGATTGGTTTTTTCATATCTTGTTCCATCTTTTGGATTTCACGCTGATATTCCATTGTTTTATTCTGAAGCTGCATCATCATCTCTTGCATTTCGCGCTCTTTATTAGCACGAGCGGCTTCAGCCAAAACCATTGATTGCTTTTTGTAATCTTCCTGGGCCTTCTTGATTTTGTCCTCGTCTTTTTTCAACAAGGCTTTTTTATCATTAAAAGATTTTTCCAGTTTCTTTTGAACGGCCTTGCCTTCCTGAATACTGGTGATGATTTTTTGAATATCAACCAGACCGACTAAAGTCGCAGAGAAAGAAGAAACGCTAAATGTAAGTAGCACGAGGCTTAAAATCAATTTCATAGATGTCTCCTTAGAGCCCAAACTCTATCACAAAATTAGAATAGTTGTCCTATGTCAAAGTTAAATTGGTTGCTGGCCTCATCCTCACGCGGATTGATCGGGAAGCCGAATTCGAAGCGCAGAACACCAATCGGTGAGAACCAACGGAAACCAAAACCGTAGTTGCTTCGTAAAGAAAAGTCTCCATCTTCTCCGATGCGCTTCTCATAAACGTTACCGGCATCGTAGAAGACCACCCATTTAAGTCCTGCTTCCTTGATTAAAGGATGCTCGAACTCAAGTGTTCCCAGTAAACTGAAAAGACCACCGAAGTTAAAGTCCTCAAGTTGTCCGGTATCCGTGTTGCGGGCCGGACGAATTGGACCAATATCCTCGAGATTAAACCCGCGCATGTTACGAGCGCCACCCATGGAGAATTTTTCAACTCGAGGGATTTCACGTTCCGTCGTTTTAAAAAGCTGGGCCACCTGGACTCGCGAACGAAGAACTAAATCGCCAATAACCGGACGGTAGTAGCGTCCTTCAGCTTCGGCCTTGAGCCATCTCATTGTTCCACCTAGACCGGTGTACTCCAAAGATGTAGAGCCATAATAACCATTAGTCGGTTCGAATATGTTATTTCGTCGATCCCGAACAATTGATACCTGAAGGGAGGATGATGAACCATTTTCCACTTTCTCGTCGATTCCCTCGTTAATGACGTCACTTACTTTGTTATCTTCATAACGGTAAGTCAGGAATAAACGAGTGTATTCAAAGATCGGGTGACCTACACGAACATCTCCCCCGTGCTTACGATAGGCGAAGGAACGGATAAAGTAAGAGATCGTCTGGTAGTAGTCGGCCCCGGCGGTCCACTTGGTGTCGAATAAATACGGCTCAGTGAAACCTAGATTATAAATCTGTTGCTTATCAGAATAAGAAAGGTTGGCATTAATATTCTGACCTAAACCTCGGAAGTTATTCTGAGCAACTGAAGCCTGGACGAAACCATTGGTGGCAGTCGAATATCCTGCACCAAGAGAAATCTGACCTGTCGGACGCTCTTTAATGGAAACTTCTACATCCAGAACATTATCAGTTCCCTTACGAGTAATGGTATTGAAGACCACACTTTCAGGCTGGAAGAACCCTAGACGATTCACATTCTCTTTAGACATGCGAAGCTTACTTCCCGAATACATCTCCCCTTCATGAATTTTTAACTCACGACGGATAACTTTATCACGGGTCTTAGTGTTCCCTTTCATCACAATCTTACCGAAGTAAGCGATGACACCCTTTTCAAAAGAAAAGATCACATCAACCTTATTCTCACCCGGAACAACTTCCAAAGTTCGAAGAACGTTGGCGAAAGCGTACCCTTTATCTTGGTACATTTCGGTCAAGGTCTGGATATCAAGACGAAGGTTTTCTTCGTTATAAATGTCTTCCGATTTTAATTTTAACTTTTCCAGCATCTCATCTTCAGTGAAAAGAAGCTCGCCGTTAAAGGAAATATCATTAACCGTGAACTGTGGACCTTCCTGAACGCGTACTGTGATGAAAATCCATTTCTTATCTTCCGAAGCTGTAACTTCAGGATTCTGAATGTTCACTTGAAGATAACCACGGGTCTTATAGTAGTACTTAAGTCGTTCTATATCCGTCTGGAAGTTAATTTCCTTGAAATTCCCAGAGCCTGAGAGGAAAGAAAAGTAAGACTCCTCTCGGGTTTGCATGAAGTTTTTTAACTCTTCATCTAAGATGTCTTTGTTACCGAGGAAAGTAATTTTCTTAACTCGGACCTTGTCCCATTCTTTAATTTTAAACTTAACATCTACTGAGCCGTTTTCGTTATCAGTAACCTGATAGCTCGCGAGGGCCAGGAAGTAGCCCTTCTCTTCATAATGTTTCTGCAGGAGAAGAACATCATTCTTAAGAGTAGAGACATCGAGAATATTAAATTCTTTGGTTTTAATCTGTTCTTTTAAATCATCATCATTTATTTCGTCATTACCACTGAAAGTAATTTTTGAAATGATGGGTTTTTCGACGAGTTTAAAGAGAAGAATGTTCTGACCATTGGCAATTTTATGGTAAGCTTCAACTTCTTCAAAATACTTCATCTCATAAATACGAGAGAGATCTTTTCTTAAAAGATAGTTATCAAGCATCATATCCTGGCGAGTGCCAAGCTTTTCTAAAATAGCTTCGGCTTCAACCTTCCGGTTACCTTCGAATTCGATGGCATCAACACGGAACATTTCCTTAATGGGACCAATAATATCTTGAGCGAAGGCCGAATTAAGCCCGATCAGAAAACAAAAAACTAGAGAAAGAAGATGCGCTTGTTTCAAATGGAGAATCCTTCGTCGACTCTTTCCGCATCCTGCGAACATCAACTCTATTGGTCTTCCTGACCCTGACGCAAAAAGCTATGTAATTAATTTTATTTGCGAAAGAAATTCTAGCCAATTATCTGACCATCTTCAATGACTATTTTACGTGGGAAGAAGGAGGCGACCTTATCATCATGGGTAACAACAAGAAGTGTAGCACCAAAATCTGCTGCAAGGTTTTTAAGAAGAGTGGCCACTTTCTCCGAGTTTTTAGAATCGAGATTGCCGGTGGGTTCATCACAGAGAAGAATTTTAGGTCTAAGTGAAAGAGCGCGGATGATATTAATGCGTTGCTGCTCCCCTCCCGAGATCTCAAAAGGAAATTTACTCAAACAATGTGTAACCCCAAGAATTTTGGCCAATTCCTCAATGTCTTTTTCAACAATCTTTGTGTCCTTTCCACCGATTCGGGCCGGAAGGAGAATATTGTCTCTACATGTCATTGAGGGAAGAAGAAAGTGAAATTGGAAAACGAAACCAACATAGGAGTTTCTAAACAAAGCAAGCTTCTCATCATCCATAGATGTAAGATTTTTGCCGTCAATCAGAACCTTACCACTTGTGGGGTGATCGAGGCCTCCCAACAAATAAAGTAGAGTTGATTTCCCCGAGCCAGAAGCCCCGCGGATGGCCACCAGTTCTCTGTCTTCAATAGAAAGATTGAGACCGCGAAGGACCTTCGTTTTCCCAAATGTTTTTTCAACGTTATGAAGAGTTATAAAACTCATGAGCTAAACTCCTGCCTAAGACCCTGCATGATCGGCCGTTTTTTAAGCCTCAAGTACCCGATGAAAGCTGCCAGGAGAATCCATAACAGGGATAATCCGTAAACCGTCACATAGGCCATGCTATCTAGATTGATATTAAGTGAAGAGAGAACATAAATCTCCCCTGGAATCTGGAGGAACGGTACATGCTGAAGACACCAGTTAAATAGTAATGAGAGAAGATGGGCC
>JAEYUK010000103.1 GCA_023432655.1 Pseudomonadota bacterium
ACTTACCCATGACGGCAATTTTTTAGCTTATTTCATGTACTGATTTTGTTAATTTCGTCTTAAATTGATTGAGAGTTGTCTCATCGGCCATGACATGGAGCTTATCGTTTCCACGAATCTGGGTGGAACCACGGGGAACAATCGTTTTCCCCTCTCTTTCAATGAGAATAATAAGCATATCCTCCGGCACTTTCAGATCAATAATGCTTTTCCCAACCATCTCAGAATCCTCTGAAATTGTTACATGAGAAATTTTCGCTTGAGGGTTAACTTCAGTTAGATCTTCCTGAGCGGGAACGTGTGATTCAACAGTCGCTTCTACTTTTAAGATTTTGGCCGCTAAAGGAATAAAACTTCCTTGAAAGATAAGAGAGGTTAAGGCCACAAAAAAGACCAGATTAAATATTAAGTCTGCTTGCCCGATACCCGCCACTAACGGAAAAGTTGCCATCACGACTGGTACTGAACCTCTTAAGCCCACCCAAGAGATTAAGAGCTTATCTCTGAAGCTAATCTTATTAAAGGCCAGAGAAATGAAAACACTTAACGGTCGTGCCACTATCATTAAGAAAGCTGCGATAAAAATCCCTGTACTTGTGACTTCAATAACCTTTGATGGGAACAATAACAGACCCAAAGTCAGAAACAGAGTACTCTGCATCAGCCATGAAATACCGTCATGGAAAAGTGATATCGATTTTTTATGAACAAACTTGGAGTTCCCCAGAACGACTCCAGCAACGTAAACCGCTAAGAATCCATTTCCTTTAAAGGCTTGAGTTAAAGCATACACTAAGATCACAATGGCCAGAGACATCACAGCATAGAGACCATCAAATTCGAGCTTAATTTTGTTAAAAATAATGGTGGAAAGTCTTCCGCCACCGTACCCAATACAAAGTCCAATAATCATCTGGGAAACCAGAACCCCAATGAATCCCCATGGAGAAGTCTCCGGATTTTGCATTAAGCTTAAAATAGTGGTCGTTAGAAACACGGCCATCGGATCATTGGACCCACTCTCAAACTCGAGAAGCGGTTTGAGATTTCCTTTAAGATGAATGCTTCTGGATCTAAGAATTGTGAAAACAGCCCCCGCATCGGTGGAGGAAATAATCGCCCCAATCAACATCCCTTCTAATAAGGAGAACCCAAGAACGTAATGATTAAAAAGTCCGACAAGTATACAGGTAATGAAAACACCTAAGGTGGCCAGAAGAGCTCCTGGGCCAACGATAGGTCTCACTTCTTTCCAGTTAGTGTCCAGACCACCAGAAAATAAAATGTAGGCCAGAGCAAAAATCCCTAAGCTCTGAGCATAATAAGCATTATCAAAATAAATCCCGCCAAGACCCTCACTGCCGGCAAGAATTCCTATCCCTAAAAATACAACCAATGTTGGGATACCTAATTTACCCGAGACTTTGCTTGCAAATACGCAAAGAAAAAGTAAAACAGCTGTACCAAGTAAAAACAGTTCGACTGTAGTCATGAAACCCTCAACAAATGTCTGGAAGTAGAATCGACTGGCCGCTAAAGATAGGCCGGCATCAGTATGACTTTAACACAGAATTAAAAAAAATTCATCAAGATCTTACTTAAGAATCCCTAATATTGTTATTTTAGACTTATCAATAGCGGCCTTGCCACTTTGGGGATCCCACTGGCCTGTGAGTCCAAAATCATTGTCATTCACTATGACTATATTTCCGTTACTTAAAACGGCTAAGCCTTCAACCTTATCAGCAAAGTCATAGCCTTCTTTAACTAAATCACGAACCAATTCTGTTTTGAGAAACCCGTGAGTATCTAAATCCTCTAATTGGAAACGAAAGATCTTATGAATACTTTTTGGTCCTGTTTCACTGTTCTGCTCTATGACATAGAAGTCGTCACCTTTTAAAAAGAGATCGCCTATTTTTTCAGCTTTATCCGAAAGAGGGTAAAAAAATTCTCGAGTGACAGACTCCGTTTGAGTATCAAACTCCAATAAACGAACTATCATCTTGTTTTCACCCTTTTGAGGGCTTTGAAGAATTGGGAATACCTTATCTTCATTACAAGCAATTCCTTCAAATCCTCGATTAAGTCGACGATCTCTAAAATTTTCTGGAAGGACCTGCACGATTGAATCCTTCAAAGGATTTTGCGCTAATTCTTCGTCAGTGAATGATTTTTTAGGAACGTACCTTTTTAAGAATTTACCACTGAGGTCAAATTTAAGGATTGATGGGCGATACTCTTCACTCATCCATATGGTATTACCAACGATACAAATTCCTTCAGGATCGATTCCATTTATGTCTCTCGAGATAACTTTCCCGAATTGGTCTAGAGGAAGTTCATCTTCCGCGACATTAGGAAGTCCACTTAAAGGGATGTCTATCTTTTCAATTGTCTTAACCTCTTTAGTCTGAGTGTTTACTGAAAACTTAATCCAGTAAGGGTGCTGCTCAGGCTTAAGAAAAGGTCGATTCATCACTCCATTAACCATGATCTCGGAAGCATTCGGACCACGATCAGTATGAGACCAGAAAACTAAAGCCTCCTCATCGGAGGAGGCATCAATCGCCAAACCAGAAAGTCCCCCTTCTAATTCTGCAAGAGAATAAAGTTCTAACTTATTTCTTTGTTTGTTAGAGGTGCAGGAAAGTAAGAGTAATAACAGGAAAAGATTCTGGAACTTAATCATATGGCCTCGTGATAAAAAAATTATCTTAAGGCCAAAGATCAATGGCTGCAAATCAAGATAGGGTTAAGCCTAAGGAATAAAGGCCATCACAAAATATGTCAGCAAAATAATTCCATGAACTGCGCCTTGAAGCAAAGTCGACTTACCTGTCCCAAGTGTCAATGTCCCCACAGCAAAAGTCATCAACATGAAAGCAAGACCTTTTCCATCAAGTCCCAGAGTAAGCGGTGTTCCGTTTACGAGCGAGAAAACAATGACGAAAGGAATAGTTAAGGCAATACTCGCAATTCCTGAGCCTAAGGCAAGATTTAAACTTGTTTGCAAACGGTTTGCTCTCGCAGAAATGACAGCGGCCCAGGATTCAGGGAGCAGGACAATCAAAGCAATCAATAGACCAACGACTGATTTAGGTGCGCCTAGAGCGACGACTGCTCTCTCTATAGTAGGAGAAAGAATTTTGGCGAGTCCAATAACGGCAACAAGACTCACACAAAGAGATAAAAAGCTTAACCAGGCATCAGTCGCACTTACATCATCATGGGATTTTTCTTCTTCGGGTTTTAGTGCTCCTACAGTTGGTTCAAAATAACTCTTATGAGTCCTCGTCTGAAAGATAACAAACAGGACATATAGAACCAATAATGCTCCTGCTATGTAAGCCATCTGATAAGCAGAGTAAGTTCCTCCCGGCGAAGAAATAGTAAAGTTTGGAAGAACAAAGACAAGAAATGAAAGTGCGATTAAAACAACAAATAAACTTTTAGAACCATGGACCTGGAACTCTTGTTCTTTAAATTTAAGACCACCAAGAATAAGACATAAGGCCACGATCCCGTTAGTTACAATCATGACCGCTGCAAAGACGGTATCGCGAGCTAAAATGCTGGCCTCTTCACCCCCTTGACCCATCAAAGAAAGAATTAATCCAACTTCAATAATGGTTACACTCAAGGCAAGCACTAAGGTTCCCAGACCCTCGCCAATTTTGTGAGCAATAATCTCTGCATGGTGTACGGAAGCCATAATAGAGATACCTAAAAAGAGCGTAGCTAA
Organism: Pseudomonadota bacterium; assembly: GCA_023432655.1. GTDB lineage: Bacteria > Bdellovibrionota > Bacteriovoracia > Bacteriovoracales > Bacteriovoracaceae > Peredibacter. The sequence goes on from JAEYUK010000103.1 coordinate 3,746, forward strand.
AATAGAAAAACCGAAGCCCACATTTCCAAGTGCTTTGGTAGCAAGAAAGACAATTAATGCCAAAATGGGAATAAGATGTTTAGTCTCCAGTGCTTTTCTGAGAATGAATTTAACCACATAGCTCCTTATATTTTAGAACACAAGGAGTATATTAAAATAAATTAATTTTCAAGAAACTTATTCAGTTTTTATAACAACTCAAAAAACGCTCCCACATCGTTTCTGCATCTCCAGAATATCCAATACTAAATCTGAGCAATCCCTCGGCAAGACCCATTTTGGCCCTTTCCTCCTCAGGGATTTCACTGGAAGTACTTTTAGCAGAGCAACTCATGAGTGTTCGTGAAAAGCCCAATGAAACGGCATAAAGACCAAATTTATTATCCTGAAGTTTAGTCGCCAGAACCCTGGCCGCTTCGGCATCCTTACATTCTAAGGTAAGAATCCCGCCAAACCCAAATTGACCACTACCCATCATGTCTTTAAATAATTGATGCTGGGGATGATTTTCTAATCCCGGATAGATTACGGCCATGCCCTGAGCCTCCATCTTTTTGGCAAAATAGAGAGCTGTTTCTGAATGGGCCTTCATGCGCACACCAAGATGATCCATTCTTAGATAAAGTTCATGGGCCACGCGAGGATCCATCACAGGTCCAGTCAGCATGACAGTCCCGTGGTTCACATCTATTAAAGAAGCAATGAACTCATGAGAACCAGCAATGGCGCCCGCAATAAAATCACTGGATCCAGAAATGTACTTGGTACAAGAATGAACAACAACATCAGCCCCATGATTGAGTGGTTGAACAATCATAGGAGTGAATGTGTTATCTACTACCAGTTTCAAATCATGTTTTTTACATACCCCTGACAGGGACTTGATATCAGAAACGCTAAGAAGAGGATTACTTAAAGTTTCAGCGTAGATGACTTTTGTTTCGGGAGTTATTGCTGCCTCAACGGCCTTAACATCAGAGGTATCGACAAATGTGACTTTAATTCCTCTTTTGGTCAGAACATTTTTAAAAAAGGCGTAGGTACCACCGTAAAGCGTTTGTGAAGCGATGAGATGTCCACTCAAACTTCCCTGGTTTAAAAAAATCTGTTCAACCGTGCAGGCAATAGCGGCCATGCCACTGGCCACTCCAAGTG
>JAEYUK010000303.1 GCA_023432655.1 Pseudomonadota bacterium
CTCGATAACAACTGCCTGAAGTTTTTTCCCACTTCGGTTGAGTTTAATTTCCTGGTCTTTACAATAAAAACGTATTTTATCACCGGTTTCTTCAAATTCTACAAAACGTATTTCGCCTGGAAAAATAGTCAGTTCTTTTTGGACAGGATTTTTTGCAATAGCACAACCAATCACTTGAGGGATAAGAAGTGTAAGTAGGAAATTCTTCATATTACTCCTTTAAAGCGACCCCAGTTCCATCATGGAACTGAATTTCTATCCTGCTGCCAGGATTATTTTTGTCATATGATGATTTGGAAGAAATAACTTCTCCGCCAGATAGTCTAACATAGCTATACCCGCGTCCCAAGACATTGTCTGGATTAAGGGCCTTCAGAACTTGTTCCAATCGTAAAAGCTTCTCACTTCTACGGGTGTTCAAAAGGTCAGTAGAGTGATTAAGTTTTAAAAAGGCTTCATCAATCCTCTGGGTAGCTTCAGGTAATCCCACTAATTCATCAGCACGTTCCTTTAAATGAATGGCACTCAAGCGTTTTTCACCGTCATAAACTCTTTGTTTCATGATGTTTAGAAGTTCGCGCGGATGGAACTTTTGGATCATGAGCTGAACGTGCTGGTATAACTTAAAAATGTCTGACTTCAAATGAGTCTGACAATAGCGGAGTCTTGAGCTCAACTCGGTCTGGGGCTGAGAAAGAGTTTCGGCCGCAGCTGTGGGAGTTTCTGAGCGGTGGTCGGCCACATAATCGCATAGTGTATAGTCTACCTGATGTCCGACAGCGCTGATCACAGGAATCGGACATTCAGAAATGGCCCTCACCAGATTTTCGTCATTAAAGGCCCAAAGATCTTCCAGGCTTCCCCCACCTCGGGTTAAAACGATGACGTCCATATCAGGAACGGCCTGGGCCTTTTTTAAGGCCTTTAAAAGAGAAAGTGGCGCTCCCTCACCCTGTACCAGGGCCGGAACAATCAGAATATCCAACCACAGACTTCTTCTCTTCATGACATTCAGAAAATCCTGTAAGGCCGCTCCATGCTCCGCTGTGATAACAGCAATCCTTTTCGGAAAAAGAGGAATAGCTTTCTTGATTTCGATATCAAAAAGGCCCTCTTGAGAAAGTTTCGCTTTTAGACGTTCATACTGAAGTTTTAGTTGCCCTTCACCGGCCGGAAATATCCGTTTAGCGAGAATCTGAAAAGATCCTCTTTTTTGATAAACGCTTAATGGCCCAACGATAATAATCTTATCACCGTCTTTTAAATTACGAATTAATGGATTTCTAAGAGCATCCCCTCTAAATAAAGCGCAGGAAATTAAAGCGTTCTCATCAGAAAGATTGAAATACCAATGACCGGCACCGGACAGAGATAAGTTTGTGACCTCTCCTTGGACCATCACTTCCTGAAATTCTTCTTCCAGGAAGTTTTTAATGGTATTGACCAGATCAGAAACGCTGGCCGCATTCATGCCCATCATTATTTTTTATCAGCACTCTTGGATGATTCTAGAATATTAAACCCTTGGAGATAACGTACGGCCTGAAGAACTTGATAATCTTCAGAAGGTGCATAGGCCTTGAAAATCTCATCTTCTTTATCTTTTGAGGTTTTTTTACTTTCCGACTTACGAGAAGCAATTTCACTTGCCCGTTTGGCCCTTTCTTTACGTTCAGTTTCTTCACGTAAGACTTTCTCTTCAGGCGTTTCAATTGTTGCAGTTAAATGGCCCTTAAGATCTTTTTCGCGAATATAACGGTCATCCTTCAAAAGCTTCTCGAAATCAGCTTGATTCATTTCTTCGATCTGAACATCCGGTTTAATACCTAATGCCTGAATTTTTCTGTTATGCGGAGTCATGTACTGAGCGATCGTTAATTTAACCCCAGTGTTTTTATCAAGCTGAGCGACCGTTTGAACTGAGCCTTTACCAAAAGACTGAGAGCCCATAATAATGGCCCGTTTATAATCCTGGAGAGCTCCCGCTACAATTTCTGATGCTGAAGCAGAGGCTCCGTTAATTAAAACGGCCATCGGAGTTTCAAGGTCTTTATAACCAGATTTTTTCACATATCGAATGTCTTTATTGTGAGCATCACGGGCTTCCGTACTGACAACGATTCCTTCTTTTAAGAAAAGTGAGGATACGTCCACCGCCTGATCCAAAAGGCCCCCTGGATTAGAGCGAAGATCTAAAACGATACCATGGAGACCGTCTTTGGCTTTTTTCTTTATTTGCTTTAAAGCGTCTTCAATGGATTCGGCGGACCGCTTTTGAAACTGTGTTAAACGGATGTAAGCATAACGGTCTTCAATAAGTTCAAACTTCACTGGTTTAATTTTGATGATTTCTCGGGTGAGATTAAAGTGCTTAATCCCTTCTTCCCCATCTCTTACGATACCAAGATGTATTTTATCTCCGACTTTTCCGCGCATTTTTTCAATCGCCTGCTCAAGAGTCATTCCTACAATCGGCTCATGGTTTATCTCTACCATTTTATCTTTGGGCTTAATTCCAGCGCGAAAAGCCGGTGTGTCGTCAATCGGAGTAATAATATAAATGACTCCCTCTTTTTGGGTGACTTCCAGTCCTAGCCCTCCAAACTCACCAGCGGTATCGTTTTGCATTTTTTCAAAATACTCTTTATTCAAGAAGGCGGAATGAGGATCCAAAGTTTCCATCATGCCTTTAAGTGCACCCTCAATGAGTTTCTCGGTGCTCACAGGACGATAATACTGGGTTTCAACCAGATGAAGAACCTTATTAAAAAGCTCCAGCTGCTCAAAACGAGATCGATTTTCAGTTATTTTAGGTGCTGATTTTTCTCTGGCCTGTACTGGCGAAAGAACAAATAAAGAAAGTAATGCTAACGTTCCAAGACGGGACATTGAGTGCTCCTAAGAGATGAGTGATCGTCTTAGATTTTACTCACTCCATTCTGGTCTAACCACAAAATTGTGTTTTGAGCTGTGTTTTTCTTTCTGACTTCGAAATACAGGTTTTGTGCTTCTTTTGAATCATTAATTGTGTAAGCAAGGACATCACCATCGCTGACTAAATCATTCTTTTTAACCCGAATATTCATTTTTCCCAAAAGCACTGTTCTGATCTCTTCACCGTGATCAATCAGTACCACCTGACCGTAGGAAGATAAATCTCCGGCAAAAACAATCTTTCCGGACCCTACTGCTTTTACCGGTTGTGTTGCCTGATACTTGAAAGTGACTCCTTTAGGACTTGAAGTAAAACTTAAGTAATCGTCCACGGGTCTTCCGAAATAGCGATCAGGTTTAGTCACTACAACAGGTGCCCGACTAAGTTCTTTTTTTACCTTGGCAATTCGAGTGGTAAGTTTTTGAGACTGAACTGTTTTTTCGAGTTTTTTCTTTTCATCGACTTTGGCCAGATAACTATCCATCGTCGCTTTTTTGCGGACTTCAAGCTCTTTGATAACTTCTCCTAGCTCCTCTTCGTTTTTCCTGAGGGCCAGTAGTTTTTCATCAAACTCGGAGACTTTCTTATCAAAGCTTGCTAGTTCTGATTCTGTTTGAAGAAGTTTAATCTGTGCTTTCTTTAAAAGCTCTAGATGAACTTTTCTTTGCCATAATTCTGTAGATTCGCTCTCACTCTCCAAAAGATAACTTTGAAGAATCCTTCTATTTTCCACTTGAGCTTTTTGGAGCTCATTCTTTTTCTTTTTGAGCTCATCCCGATAAAGCTTCACATCGGATTCAAACTGCTTAATCTGATTCAGACTGGTAACGTAAAGGTCATTTTTGTTGGCGATTTCTTTTTCCAATGTAGAAAGCCGCGCTCCCATCTGCATGACTTCACTACGGTAACGGGCAAGCTCATCCACCGGTTTTCTAACTGCACCTGATGCTCCGTAAGACAGTAGTAAAAAAAGAATGAGGCCCTTTTTCATAAGGTTGGCTTCCATCTCCACTCTTGCATTGAAAATGTCCAAAACACTGAAAAAACCATAAGGAGAATGACTGAATCAAAAAACTTCAGAGTTCCATTCCAAATCCCCACCGCCGTGAAAAGAACAAAAACTACAGAAAGGCCTGTGGCTATGCTTTTAGCTGCAACCAGTTTTTTACGCTGGAACTTTTCAATAATATAAGAGCGAGAACGGAAAACATCATAACATAGCCAATAAGAGACAACCCACAAAAGGGCCAAAACACCGATGACTCCCCAATCACCTGCCTTAGCAAGAAAAGTGTAGAAAGGATGTGCCTTCATAACACTTGTGACTTCAGGAAATTTCACATCAGTAGCAGAGACATGGTCCTTGCCTCCCATTTTTACGACTTGATTACGAACAAAATTAAGGCTCTCTACCGAAAGAGATGGATTCATCACAATTCGGAGTGATTTAAAGTTTAATAGATCTGAATTAATGTTGTAACCAGGACCAAGCTCTCCCATCAGTGCTGAGAGCTTTGATCGACTGCGATCGGTTTCTGTATCGTCGATGTTAATCACTCCTGGAAGCTTCAAAAGAACATTTCTTACTTTCTCAGCGTCTACTGATCCGTCTAAGACGGCCACGAAGTACGGATTAACCATCTTCTCAGGGGAAACCTTTTCAATCGTTCCAGCGATCCATGACCGATGGGTAAGCCCCATCGCCAGGAGACAGGAAAAGAAGAGAAAGCTCATTCCACGGATCGGTGATTCACCGATCGATTTAAAAAATTCTTTTAAATAAAACATGCATGTCCTGAATAAACTAAACGTCCGCCATCCAGATGAGCAATCTTACCGGGAAACTGTTTTATAAGTTCCTTGTTATGGGTGGCCCATACTAAGGTCAGACCTTTTTTATGATTGAAGTGGTTTAAAACCTCAAATAAACGATACGAGTTTTCTTTATCCAGAGAACTAGTAGGCTCGTCTGCCAGGAGTGCCGTGGGCTTACAAAGAAGAGCTCTCAGCATCGCTACTTTTTGTTTAAAACCGCCATTACAGTCTTCCACTTTCCTACTCAAATGATCCTGGATTTTTAGGTGACGTGCCAGCTCTTCCATTTCACGGTGGAATTCATTTTTTGAATTGTAGATAGAAGCATCGTAGGCCATCCATAAATTATCTTCACAGGATTTTTTTTGAATTAATCTCAAGTCCTGGAAAACAGTGGAAACAAAATGCTTAGAATTTCGTTCTTGAGGCAAGATCGCTTTTCCGCTGGTAGGTAGCAAATGTCCACCAAGCACACTTAAAAGCGATGTCTTTCCGGCACCAGATGGTCCAGTCACAAACAATATTTCACCTGGATAAATTGTTAATTGAACAGACTTCAGTGCTTTGACTGAACCGTATTCAACCGACAAATTGTCGAGATGAAACAAATAGTTTTGATTAGTTGAACCTTGGGAGGTTCGGCCTTGTTGTGGAAGACGACCGGTTAACATCCGTGAAACCTGCCTGATACTTTACGGGTCCCCTCATGGCACCCATCTAACGTTATGCAAACATTGTACCGATTTTTAGTCAGGAAAGTAAAGTTGAAGCTCAGCGCGAAATACCGTACTAAAACCATTTAGTATTTATTTTTAAAAAGTGTGATTTATATCATTCATTTTATTTCGATTCATGACGTTAATTAAGTCATGAAAAAACCAACACCAAAAAATGAAGAATCACCCTTCAAGTTCGATGAATTATTCTTTTCTACTACTGATAAAAGGGGGGTCATAGAATACGGCAACAGCGTCTTTGTGAGAGTCAGTGGCCACCCGGAAGAAGCCTTAATCGGGGCCCCTCACAACATTATCCGGCATCCCGACATGCCTCGCTCCGTATTCAAAGTGTTCTGGGACTTCCTGAATGCTAATAAACCCATTGGGGCCTATGTAAAAAACATGGCTGCTGATGGACGTTATTACTGGGTTTTCGCTTTTGCTTTTCCGGTCCAGGGCGGATACCTTTCCATTCGCTTCAAACCTTCATCTCCTCTTTTTGAAACAGTTAAAAAAATCTACGAGGAAGTTTTAAAAAAAGAAAAACAAACTTCCATGGAAGAAGCTCAAAAGTACCTACTGAATATTTTAAGTGAAAATGGCTTCGAAGATTATGCCGATTTTATGGTTACTGCGGCCATTTCTGAGCTACAGGCTCGAGATGCTCAACTCCAAAAGACTGATGGCCATAGGTCATTCAGTAATTCAGTGTTGTCTCGAATTTCTGAAATCAGTGAAGAGTCAAATAGAGTTCTGGATGTAAACTTTGCCAAGGCTCCCAATTTTGATAAAGGCAGCCAAACCTTCAAAAAGAACCTAAACCTTTTAAGAGATGAATTTCAAAAGTTGAAGTTTCTTTCAGTGAACATGAATATTCTCGCGGTAAATTACGGCGAAAGTGCAGCCACGCTTTCAGTTATATCTGAAGAATTCTCGAAACTCGCGACTCAAATTGAAATTCAGGTAAAGACCTTCACTCAATTCACACAAAGCCTTACAGAAGCCATCAAGAAATGCTCTGAGATTCTGGCCGCTTTAAAGACCCAGATGAATATGGTGGATTTCTTCGTGAAGGAATCCATCGACAATATGGATAAAGTTGAGAATGCCTTTGATGGGATGATTCGAAATAAAGATATGTTCACAAACCTCTTCAAACAATCCATCAGTCAACTTGACCGCGAAATGTCGAGACTTGAAATAGAAATGCTTCAAATTCACGAACAAATTGGTGGAATTAAAAAGCTGGTTCGAACTCTGGAAATTATTAAGCAAACAGGTGCCATTGAGTCTTCAAGACAGGATGATATAAAAACATCCTTCAATGTCTATCTGCAGGAGATGACTAGTTTCCTGGAGCTCCTTCGTCATTCAATCAACGAAATGGCCCAGCAACAAACGATTCTTACCCAAGAAACAAAAGACATCAGAGAATCATCTGACGGCATCAAAAATAATGTCAGTGAAATTTTCTCGATGGCCTTAAAAGGCGCAGCTTAGCCCGGTATGATTCCCTCTTTAACTAAGAGGTCATACGCCGAATCCGAGCAATACACGTTGGGAACAAAATTAAATTTGGTCTGAAGATCAGAAATAATCGAGTTCTCAACATCTCCCAATAAGCGGACATCACCATTATCCATCAAAATCTTGGCGGGATCTCTTTCTAATAAGAGATTTTCGCCAGTTTTGGATTTAACAAGTTTCTTGCGAGATTTAACAAAGATGATATTTTTCTTCGGTAAATCTTCAACGATCCAGTCCTTGTCAGTGCCTTTCTTTTTCAGGATATCTTTGATTTCTTCGATTTTAGCTTCTGCTTTTTTTAAGATCTTATCTAAAACCTGATCCTCATCCTGGCTAAGAATCCGCTGTTTAAATTCTTCGCATCTAATAGTTCTTGGTGCCTTACCAAAAAGAAGACTGTAGGCCAGATCTTTGATTCGAGGGTTCTTGTCGAAACTTCCATTGGTGTAATTCAGATGAACTTGCTGCATGAAATACTGATCGTTAAAGGTATAAAACTTATCCGGATCATTCGCGATGAAGTCCATGAGCTGTGAATATGAGTAGATCTTCCCCTTCTCCAACATATAAAACGTGAGCTCCTCAGCAATCGCATCAAAGCGAGCTCCACGAGCAGAACGCACGACCTGAGAGTACCAGGCAAATCGGGCCATCAAAAAATCTTCCACCGCATGAAGAGCGTTGTGATTAATTGTCAGCACTTCATGACCGCTTACATTCGCAATGCGGAAGTGATGGAGGAGATAATCCCGGTCATAAGTTCCGTAGCGGATCCCGGAGTAATGAGCATCCCTTAAGAGATAATCCATTCGATCACAGTCAATTTCAGAATGAAGAATTTGGTTCGCCAGAATACTTGGATCAACCCCTTTGACCAGATTAGAAATTTTCTGAGGGTCAAGACGGTATTGCTTCAGGATATAGGTGATCCCACGTGGATAATCTGTGTTCTTTATGATGTATGAACCAAGGTGCTCATGATCATCAGGGTGGCCTTTCCCATTTTTCTCGTTGGTCGTTTCACCATAGCGGATATAGGCCATCTCCGTTGTGTGAGAAAACATGAAGGTTCCCAAGTCATGAAGAAGTGCCGCAAGCCTCAGACTTTGGTGGTAAGCTTTTTCGGGTGATTGGACTTTATCATCAAAGAGATCCCTATCCGGGACGCCTTTCCCTAATCTTTGTAAAATTTTATGAGCATTAAACATCACGCCAATGGAATGACCGTAGCGAGAATGTTCGGCCCCAGGAAAAGTATAGAAGGTAAACCCTAACTGCTTTATCCAACGCAGGCGTTGATAGAAAGGAGTGTGGATAATTTCCCATTCAAGATTTGTTAAATTAATAAAACCATAAAGGGGATCAAAGACGATTTTTGTTTTGGCAGATACTTCCATGTTTTCTCGGGGGAAAAGAACAAGGGTTCCAATCATTGGAACCCTTAAGAATCAGATTTATTGTAGAGTTTTTGAGCGCTTGTTCTTACGAACTTTAGCTACTTTGCTAAGAGCATATTCCATCAACATGAAAGCTTCGCGACGAAGGCCATTGTCGTGGATATAGCGGTAAAAGTTTTCGATATCGCCATTAGAACGAAAATTCTTAATGGTCATTGTTTCAGGTGCTACCCCTGGTTTTTCATCTAATAGTGTTGTTGCTTTTGACATATAGTGCTCCTGTCTTTGTATTTTACTTTCTTCTACCTAACTCTTCAAATCTTATTGTTCGCGAGCTTCGATCAGACCGTAGCTATGAAGCTTGTTATAAAGAGTCTTCACAGTAATTCCAAGGGCTTTAGCAGCGCGTGTCTTGTTACCACTTAAATGATCGAGAGTGTCAATAATATGCTTTTTCTCAAGATCAAACAAAGTAAACTCAACAAATGGTGCCTGAACCGGAGCAACTTCAACTTTCACTTCTTGAGCAAACTCAGGAAGGTGAGAAGCTTCGATATACTGGCCATCAGTTAGGATATAAGTACGCTCCATAATGTTCTTAAGCTCATGAGCGTTACCTGGCCAGAAGTAAGAAGTTAATTTCTCAATGGCAGCAGCAGTTAAAACTTTTTTCTCAGCTTTGCCAGAGTTAAGGAAATACTCGGCCATAACTTTGATATCATCCTGACGGTCACGAAGTGCAGGAATAACCAGAGCAACTGTATTTAAACGGTAGTAAAGATCTTCTTTAAAAGAACCAGCTTCTACCAGGTCTTTAAGAGAAACTTTTGAAGTTGCAATTAGTCTTACGTTAAGAGAGATCTTCTCATCAGTATCAACAGCATTCATTTCCCCGGCCACTAATACTCTTAAAAGCTTCGTCTGGATAAGAGCAGTTGTGCTTGAGATATCATCAATAATAAGTGTTCCGCCGTTAGCTTGAACTAATAGACCTTTTGAGCTGAAAAGTTCACGGTCAAGTTGTGTTTCATTCAAAGCTGAACAAGAAGCAACAACGACTGAACCTTTTCTGCCTGACCAAGAGTGAATTTTCTTGGCAAGAATCTTCTTCCCTACACCGTGGTTACCTTCAAGAAGAACCGGGAAGTCCTGACCAGCAATTTTCTTAGCAGTCTGAACGATATCCAGGAAATTTTTAGAAAGACCGATCATTTGAGAATTATCTTCAAATCCTTTAGTGATTTGAATTTCAACTCTTTGAGAAAGCTCTTTTTCCTTAGCTTCAATGCGAGATTGAAGCTCATGGTTTAAATGCTTCGCCATAAGATAAAGATGCATATTACGGATTGGAGACTGAAGCTCATTAAAGATACCATTGATGAAGGCCATATCAGCTTCGCCAAAGTTACGCTCTTTTTGAGTTGATTGAACATTAATTGTTCCAATCACATGGCCATCGATCATGATTGGCATACAAAGTTCAGCTTCAACTGATTCATCACGAAGACCTGTAGAAGCGATAGGATCACGCTTAACCGAGTTAGAGTAGTAAGCTCTTTTCATTCGAGCTACGTATCCAGCAAGGCCTTGGCCTTTGTTTAAAAGTTTGCCATTGTTAAGAGACTTACCATTTTCAGCAGCTAAACGAGTACAACCATCTGAAAGTACTTCGAAACCAAGAACTTTATACTCTTTCATAGCATCCTGAATGAAGCCAGTAAGCTTAGAGAAGAAAACCACTTCATCTAGGTTTGAAAGTAGAACTGTAGAAAGTGTAGCAAGTTCGTTTTGGTTAGATGCTGTTTTCATGTTTGTCCCCTTTACACATTTAAAACTAATTTGACTAAAAATTACTCAATGCGTTATAGGGCAAATAATACAGGCTGCCTGAAAAATTTACAAGACTATTTTGCTGCGGTGTTTAAATTTTCTTCGATTTTTCTAGTGAAATCTATAAGTTAGTCCACTTCGGAGAAAAGGTGCGGCCGAAATCTTTGGTTAATTGCCCTAGGATCTCACCTTCCCTGTTCATAATATAGACATCCTGAACGGCTTTTCCTTTAGATATTATGCGCTTAGAGGTGAAGATAATGAACTCACCGTCAGGAGAATAGGCAGGTTCCTCATTAGAACCAAAATCTTTGGTTAAACGAACAAGATTGTTCCCATCGGCCCCAATGCGGTAAAGATCAAAGCTGCCATCTACCCAAGAAGAGAAAACGATCTCTTTCCCATCTGGCGAGAAGCGAGGAGTGGCGTTGAACCTTCCTACAAAGGAAATACGTTTCACACTCTTTTCAGTTTCTCTTGGATCCATCGTATAGATATGGGCCTTACCAGGACGGTTAGAAAGGAAGGTCATAAGAGTACCGTCTCGATTTAAAGAAGGATCCACATCGTCACTATAATGAGAAGTTACCTTTCTCATTTTTCCATTCTGAATATTCAGCTCATAAATATCCGCATTCCCGGAAAAAGTAAGAGTCAGATAGATGATGTCCGGAGTTCCTCCAAAGATTGCTCCGGAGTTAATTCCCGGTCGATCAGAAACTGTTTCAAACTTCTTAGTTTTAAGATCAAAAACTTTAAGGTCGATATTTTTAATCATATGAACCTTATTCCGAGAGACAACTTTCTTTGTTGCAATGACAGAGAATAAAATCTGACTATTGTCTTGAGAAATAGACGGAGACAGCACCACCGAATTAAAATTGGTGAGCTTGTCGACCCGACGGCCGTCAAAATCCATTATATAAAGTTCTTTTTCAATATCCTTCTTAGAAGTGCGGTCCGATAAGAAGAAAATTTTTGAATTAAAGATAGATGGTTTTCCGGTCATAGATCGGTATAAGGAGTCAGCAATCTGATGGGCATTAGATCTGAGCGTTCCCTGCTCTACTTTGAAACCTTGAGAAAATATTTGGTTTTTCCCCAGAACACTCCACACTTTGAAGTTCGCCTGAATTCCACTACCAGAACTACTCATTTCAGAGGCAATAAAATAAGTCACTCCGCCGGCCTGCCATTTTGCCACATCCGGAGATGAGTAACTATTTTTTCCTTTATCCGTATATTCAACATTATTGAATTTATGTCGGTAGAAAGAAAAATCGTTTTTTAAAATATCTATAAGCTCAAGGGATAGTCTTTTTTGGTCACCTGATAAACCCTTCAATTCCGGGTCATCAATCACCAGCTTATCTTTTTCCTGCTCAGCTTGGCCTACTGCGATCACCGCATCCTGAGCATAAACTGAAAGATTGAATAGAAGTGTGACTAGTAAAATGAAGTATCTCATATTTAATCCTTATAAAGGAAAGCCCAGAATAATTCCTGAATTAGCAAGGCGCCCGCCCACCTCAGCATTTGGTTTAGGGAATGGGGCCGCATCCCTTACGGCCTTCTCAGCTCGAGCATCGAACTCGGACTGGCCAGAAGACTCCAGGATTTCTAGTTTTAAAAGTTTTCCCGAATCAGAAAGAAAGATTCTAATTCGGCATCTAAGATTTTGTTCTAAAAGATAGCTTGGTAATTTCCAGTGTGGACGAATCACTCCCGGAATATTTTGGACATAAGCGGAAAATTCCGAATTCTGTTCATCGGTGTAATCACCCACTAGAGCAGATCCTTTGGATAAGCGGTTTCCTTCAATGATAAGAGACTCCAGGTTCTTCTTATCCACTGTACCGGTTTCGGAACCTTTCTTTGCTGGTTTAGCTGCAACTTTTTTACTGGAATAATCATTTAGCATATTCAGGAAAGAAGCTTTCTTTTTCTTTCCAACTTCCTGAATCACCAGATCGTCTTTTTTTATGACGTCTTCAGTTTCTGTCTTAGTAGGAGCAGCACTACCCTTCACTTCAGGCTCCGGCTTTTCAATCACAGGAGTCGCTTCCATTTTCTTTAATTCCTGGACGGTGAATTTAGGCATTCCCACAACATCCACTCGCACCGCTGAACGAATGATTTCAATATCATTATTTCGAGTGAAATTTTTAGAAATAAAATCTCCACCATAAAAGGCCAGGGCCAATAGAAGAGCGTGCCCTCCTAAAGAGAGGAGGAAATTTTTAGTGAAATCCTGATTGGAGGATTGAGTCATCACTTCTATTTATTCTCCACTTCCGTAACGAGAGCAATATTACTCACACCAGCTTTTTTAAGAGAAGCTATGAGTTTGGCGACTTTCTCATATTTAAGAGCATAATCAGCACGTAGATAAATAACGTCTGTATTACTTGCCTTAAACTGCTTAAGAATCTCTGGAACCAGATCTGTTTCCTTTACCTGATTTTTCCCCAGAAAAAATTCGCTCTCTGTTACAGACAAAATGACCAGCTCTTGCTTTAACCCTAGATTATTAACTTTTTGGGTCTTGGGTAATTTCAGGTTAATTCCACTGAACATCATCGGTGCCGTCACCATGAAAATAACCAAGAGAACTAACATCACATCCACTAAGGGAGTTACGTTAATGTCTGCCACCGGGCCTTTTTTGCCCGAACCCATCTGCATTCCCATTATTAGTGATCCTTCTTAATAAGGATGGTTCTTTCAATCAAGTTAAGAAAGTCTTGTGAGAAAGATTCCATTTGAGAATTAATACGTGAAATCTGATTATTATAGAGGTTATAAAAAACGACTGCAGGAATAGCTGCCGCAAGACCCACTGCTGTTGCTACCAGGGCTTCAGCAAT
>JAEYUK010000026.1 GCA_023432655.1 Pseudomonadota bacterium
GGCGAATGTTGAGACGATAAAGCCCCAAGTCCCGCTTAAAATGAAAGAGGGGACAAAGAAGACTGTCCTTAGAGAGAAGGGGTCTAAAAATGAGAAAAAAAGTGGGCTTTCTGAAAAGGACTTCAAAAAATATCTTAAGCCCCTGCTGATTTTAATTGGGGCTCTAACTGCGCTATATTTCGTAAATCAATATACCAAATCTGAGAAAGATCAGTTTGAGCTTCCTCCTTCCCCAAAAAATCTCAATCTTTAGATAAGAATCAGTTATCTGGCCTTATAATTTTTTCATTTAGGAGAAATCTATGAATTATAAGGAACTCTTTAATGAGCGCGGGTCAGGGATGATTGTTGCCCTTGCGGTAGCTGCAGCGATAGGCGGTGGTTTAGTCGTCTATATGAGGTCGATGGGAAAGATCAATAAAACAGTTCAAACGTTGAACTCACAAAATGAATCTTTGGTCGCAATCGATAAGCTAAGAACAATTGGAAGTTATCTCGTAAGCTCAAATACTGTTATTTGTAAGCAGGGAACCTTCATCGGCCAGAGTGAAGGTTACCGTTGTAAATGGACCGGTAAGCAATTAATCGATGGTTCTCTCACCGATGTTTCTAAAGCTAAATTTGGTTTTGATGAAGGGTCTTATACGGCCAATGGTTTCTTAACGTTTAAAGTAGATAGTTCAAAACTTTTAACGAATGAAGAAATGAAGAATCAGGGAATCACGAACTTCAAAGGAACTATCGGTTTTAAATTGTATAATTCGGAAGAGGACCAACTCGGTATTGCCGATAAACTCGGACGAATTCCTTTGAATAATCTCATCGCTGATAATGACCGTTCGGTCGTTTTAATCAAAGTAGACGTAGACTATAAAGACACCAGCAGTAAAGCACCTCGTGATACGGCCTATACAGAGTACTTTTCTACCCGAAGACCCATTGCCATCCCTCGTTTGATTATTAATCAGGCCAATTGCAAAAGAACCTGTGAAATCTCTGTTGGAAGGAATGACAGTCCGGCATGCCGAGGGGATCAGAATTTTCGCTATTCTAAAGAAGTTGCTGTGAATGCAAAGACTGAAAACTTAGGGCCAGGCGTTCTTTACGAATTAAAGGTTCAAAAAGAAGTTCAGCTTGATAGACGAATCTTCCCTACAACGCCAGTTCCTGCTCCTACTCTAGTCGATGCTATGCCTGGCAGGGATTACCTTCTCCCAGGGGAATCAATCGATTGGACAGATAATATGATCTGCCTTGAGGCCAAGGAGGTTGTACCTGTTTATAGACTTGGTAGTGCTTGTTATAGCGATCTGAGCTTTTCTAAACAGGTTCCATGTAATGATGATGCTACCAACCAGCATTTTGTAAATGCGGGTACAGTCTCTTACAAAGTGGATGTTTCACCTTATCAGACGGATAAGTATCATCAGGTGATGGCCGAAATTAAAAAGAGTTCTTCCGATGGACAGGTTCCAATGAATTTCAAAGTTCCTGAAAAATTTAAGAACAATGGACTTTCACGAATTGAACCGGCCAGATCTGTGAGACGAATCGTCACGAGTGGAGAGTTTCCAACCAAGATGGACACAACAACACAGATTATTCAAATCCCGACTCACTAATAGGACATTAAGATGAATAACATGAAAAAAATTATCCTGGGTAATCAGAACGGTATGAATCTACTTTCAGTGATCGGCACGGTTGCTGTTCTGGGAGTTGGAGTAGTCGCAGCTATAAAACTAACTAAGATGTCAGACTTAGGCCAAGATTCTGCGTCCAGAAAAGTCGAAGCATCTTCACTGACCTCGATTGTAGAAACGAAGTTGAAGTCTGCTTTCTTAAACACTAAGGATGCCAACGGCAAACTAACTTCAGGTCTATGTAGCATTATAAAAGTTGCCTCTTTAGATACTCAGCTTTCCAATGTTTATCTCCAACTACCGTCCACCAAAAACAACAGTCTTTTTTCTAAAGGCATCTGGGGTCAATCCTTTGCTGGTTTAGT
The DNA here is from genome assembly GCA_023432655.1 of Pseudomonadota bacterium. Lineage (GTDB taxonomy): Bacteria > Bdellovibrionota > Bacteriovoracia > Bacteriovoracales > Bacteriovoracaceae > Peredibacter. Next base: position 2,009 of record JAEYUK010000026.1, read on the forward strand.
TGAGATACCAGAAGGGAAAGGATGTAAAATACAGAACTCTTATGGGAAATGTTATAAATTCGACTCTAAAGCAGACATTGGGGCCGGTGTTTCCAAAGGTCTTTTGAGTAAACTCGATCCTGTCTTTGAAATTAACATTAAGCCAGTTCAAACCAATCCGGCAGCAGATCTAACCTTCAGCGCTTTGGAGCCTGATGGATCAGTTAAATATGATTTGAAAGCAGTAGGATTTGAATACACGATCCGTGCTACCTACAATGCCAGTTCAGCGGATGAAGAAAGTAAGCTGGGACGCCGTTATACTCAAGGCTTTATCTGGGCCGGAGATGCAGGTATTTGTGAAGTAGGTAATAAGAAGATCTCGCTAACCGCGAATTCCTTCGGGGACCCTGATGATAAAATTGTTTTCAATCAGGCGGGTTTTAGTAGCGATTCCACCAGTCGCTCTGTGGCCCCTCCTTTGGAAGTCACATTGTTAAATTCTCAGATTCGTTCAGGGGTCATTGGAGGGACATTAGGATCTCAGTTTTTAGTTTCCCGTGACCAGGCTTCTGCACAGGACAATGATACTGGTCCGGTTTATTCGGCTTGTAATGAAGACCAGTTTCGTTGCCCTCAGCTCAATCATAAAGATAGAACTTACCAATTCATGAGACACATGATCCGCGCTCGTTACCAGGTGCCAAATCGTCTTACCAATACTGGTAATAATGTTCAGATATCTCCTTCAATCAAGTTTAAAAATCTAAACGAAAAAGAATTGAAGGCAAGTTATGCAGAGTCATTCAATGTGGGCGGCAATACTTATACTAAAGATAAGGATGGCTGGTACTACGCTGATATCAATAACACCAAAGTTCCTTTAAGAATTAGTGGAGAGGAAAGTGTGATCGCACGGCTTTCAGACTTAACAGGTTCTCCTCAGTCTAACGATGTCTGTCGACAAATCTGTGTACCCGAAACTAATTACAACAGTAATCCTACTAATCACTTTACCTCTCATTTTAATTACCGGGTAAACGCTTCGATACCTGCCGGCCAAACTGACAGTTTTGAAGTTGCATCCGGTCCTGTGGCCTGTACCTCATGTTACATGAAAAACTGTGATCAGTTTGGACTTGGGACTTTCGGGGCCATGCACATTCAACCAACAGAGCCACTGGACGCCGGTGTTCCAGAGTGTGTAAGACATGAAAGTCATGTGGATAATGTCTATGAAACGGCAGAGTTTGATATGGGGCCTTCGAATGCAAATCGCTGTATCGCTGGCCGGTTAAATTATGATGATAACAGCGGCTATAAACTAAGTGCTGTGTCTTGTGAATCTGAGCTCCCTGTCATGTGTTTTGCATTTGGAAAACATATGCTCGCTCGAAACATAACGCTGTCTTCTTCTTCTGTTTTAAAGGCGAGCTTTAAGAATGCTTCGAATGTTTGCTTTGAGCTTGGAAAGGAAAGTATCAAGAAAGAGCCATTTCGCACTCTACTTTCTCAGCAGGGTAACTTAGGAGCAGTTGAGCAAGAACTTCTCGGAATCACTGATCCCAATCAGCAGATTAATGAGAACCAAAGAATGGAAGTGATGAATTTTGTCGGACAAGGAAGCTTTTTTGCTCCTGTAGGACTTAATCAAGAAGTTAGCCTTAGATCTTTTGCCGATATTCAGGGTGAAAAACCTCAGTTAATAAATAATGATTCATGGTTTGGCCTTAAGACAGATGGATTGGGGTATGTATATGCTCCAGCTCCTCGTCTCGCATCGACTGCACTTGATCCGAAGTCAAAATGGGGAATTCATTACGACGGTAACGGACGAATGGTGGTTAAGAAAACTTCTGATCAGCTAGGTATTAGAACTTCTGCAGAATCCGGGGATGATGAGATTGGCTCTAAAGTAGGTCTTCTCTTCCATGGCCCACGTTTTAAAGGAGTCCATTTTGTAAGATCCATCAAGCCCTTTGAGCGTGCCGGTGGAGATGATTTAAGAGCTCTGTGCCGTAGAAAGAGTTTCCCATACAGTTTATTTGTTTCAAAAAATCGTGCTTCATCATTCAAGAAAGCTGAAACTCTTTGTTTGGATGAAAACGGTGTTTTCCTTCCACCGCTTACAACTGCGGGTTGGGCCACGGCCTATCAGTTAGTTCAACCCAATCACCCTAAACATCCTTTCCCTGCAATCTGGGAATCGAAAGATCTTGATCCGGTGTGGGTGAATATTGTTGAGGCTGGCGGAACGGATTCCCTTTATATGAACAATATTCTTTCTGGAACTGTAAGTAAGTTCATGAATTCAAAAGGCGAGTTTGTAGCTGAAACTTATAAAGGCAACTCAACCATTTCAGATCAGGAAAAAGACAATCATGATTACGCCTGTTTTGATAAAAAGAAAGGTGAAATTTCTTTTCGTCACATCTGTACTCATGGAAGCCGACCACTTAGTCAGGATGAGCTAATGGCCGCAACTAGAAACGATAACATTTATATTAGATTTATGTTGAAGGCAGCTCTTGCCAGCAGAAGTGGACATGGACTTATTAAGCTTTACCAATAAAAAAGAATTTAAAAAAAACGGATTTACCCTCATTGAGATGGCCATAGTCTTGGCCCTCATGGGGGGAGTGGGACTCATCGCCGCTAAGATTTTTGAGATTGTTGATAGAAACTCAAAAGTGACTACCCGTAAAGAGCATCAGCTTAATTACCACGTGACGGGTATTGGTGTTCTACAGTCGCATCTTAAAGGTTTGAAACGGCATCAATTTGACATGAAACTCTTCTATCAAATTGATCCGGCCAGCAAGTTGTTGGTGCCTAATGTTCCAACTCCACCCAATGAGCTGCAAAATTATCCGGGAACTCCCCATCAGCTTACGAGTTTCATTTTTAAAAAGAAGATGGGTAGTGACTATTTAAACTACATCACAGTCTGCTTACCTCTTAAAAATATCCTGGATACGAAGGAAATTACCTATCAAAGTTTGTTGGTGAATAACCTATGGCCCTTTGTAAGAAGTGAAAAAACTGGCTACGCGGTTCACTGCTGCCCTCGAAATGAACCGATGTGCACCAATAGACCTCTCTTTAATAAGAATACTGAATTAGCGGTGCAGATGTTCAGGCACGATTCAAAAACAAATTCGCTGGTTCCCATTCTTAAGAGTGGAGAATTATCAGCGGTATCAAGTATCGGATACTTCATTTTCTCTGATAAGAAGAATGAGAAAGCTCTTCATGGTCGGTTTTTTACATTTTTTAACGAATGTGTGAGCCAACGAATTCTCTTTGGTAAAAATAGTGAGAACTGTTCCGATCACATTGCACAGAAGACAACAGAGTTTGTGGAAGAGTTTGATTATGAGATTGAAGGTATTAACAACCTTGGGGGATCAATTGGTCTATAAGTTACTACTTCTTTTTTTAGTCATTAGCTGTAACAGCGAAGTAAAAGTCCTGGAAAAGGAAGTGAGAGATCAGTTTAAAGACCAGCTTGTTGGTCTACCTGAGATTGATTATATGAAGCTCTTCGGGCGTAAGCCTGGAATGCAGGAATTAGAGCTTGGACGAAAACTCTTTAATGATCCAATCCTCTCTCGCAATAATGACGTTAGCTGTGCTACCTGCCATCTCACTAATCACGGTTTTGCTGACGGGATTGGCCTAAGCGTGGGAGCTTTAGGGAACGGCGGCCCTAATGGGAATACTGTTGGAAGAGAATTTGGAAAAGGCGTTTTAAGCTTTCATCGAGAACCTGGTGAAGACGGTTCTAACTTTCGTTCAAAGTTAAAGATGTTTCGTAATACTCTTACAACGGTGAATGTTGCTTACCGTGTGGACAGAGATACCAACTTAGGACTCCTGTGGGATGGCCGTTTCGGAGATATCTTTTTCCAAACACTCCTGCCAATCCACACTCCGGAAGAGCTTTGCGGCTCAACCCCTTTACCGGTTGATGGAGAAAACGTTTTTAGAGAAGGGGGGCCTCTCTTCCATGAACCGGTTCTTATTACTCATGCTAACTTTGTAAATCCTTACACCGGTCTTGATACCCAGGCCTTTAATGCTCAAGATGTTTTAATCAAAGGAATTCCAAGAGTAAGACCTAATGGTGCCTTATCTGTCCCGAATAGAAATGAATGTCTCGCCATCGCCATTGCGAAACTAAATAGTGTTCCCGAGTACCGCGAGCTTTTTAAGAGAGTTTATAATGTCCAAAAAATTGATGATAAGTTCCTTGGAGTTGCTTTAAGCGCATTTGTCACATCCCACGTAAGTAAGAACACTCCTTATGACCGGTTTGTCAGAGGAGAGAGTTCTCTATCTAAGTCACAGCTTATAGGCCTTGGGGTCTTCATGACTCAACCAGGTCAAAAGTTCAAACTCGGGGGAGCTGAACATACCGGTGCTGGCTGTATAAATTGCCACACACCACCTCATTTTACTGATAATAATTTCCATGCACTTGGTGTTGCCAGCGATAGGGAAAGTTCTCAATCACGACCGGCCTTTGTTTCGAATGTTAGAAATGGATTTTTCCACCGCCAGCGGGCCCAGCGCGGTAAGCTTCCTAAATGCCATAACCCGAATATAAATGTTGCTGTAGAGGCCAATTATGCTCCTGATATAGGAAGGGCCAATGCTACTTTTGATGATGTTGATTGTTTCAAATTCAGAACACCGACTTTAAGAAATGTGGTTGAAACCTTCCCTTATTTTCATCACGGCACCGAAAAGGCCCAGTCTCTTAAGGCCAAAAATTTTGTGGAGCGTGCTCGTCTGGCACTGAATAATGCTATTAAGTATCATCTGCGAGGGCCGGTGAACGAAAATATATTTAATGCCGCCAACTCTCACGCTCAGTTTTACGATTTTCTTTTTCAGCGAGATCAACTTATCCCTTATAGCTATATGGATTTTGGTGCGAGTCCCGAGGCTTTTCCTATCAGACTTTCGGATGAAGAGTTTCAAGGTTTAACAGACTTTGTGGCAACGGGTTTATTCGATCCCAATACTGTGAGGATCGGTGATCAAGGAAACGATGTCTCACATCCGTCCACTGTTCCAAGTGGATTTCATCCCACCATTTCTCGGGATGAAGGCACGCAGTTAGAACTCCCTCCCAGAGGAAGGTATCCGAAGACTCTTTCACCGGATCAAGAGCTTAAAGAACATTTAGGGGTACTGAGTTTTTAGAAGAAGCCTTTAAGATCAGGCTTCTCAGAACTCACTTGAGCAGGACGGGCGAAGTAAAACTCTTCAGGGATTTTAACCTGAGGATTTCGCCCGTAAACCATATCGAGATCATAGATGTCGCGGGCCGGTCCAATAAAGACGTGAACCATGACATCCCCAGTATCAAGAAGGATCCAATCAGCAGATTCGTAGCCTTCAAATG
>JAEYUK010000218.1 GCA_023432655.1 Pseudomonadota bacterium
AGGTCCCTTTCCCCTGGCCCCTGCTTTTTCCCGGGAATCTCCTCCCGTCAAATGCCCGGCCGAGGTCATGAAATCTAATTTATTCACAAATGTTCTGAGACTTTGCTTTAAGATGATCCATACTTCTTCCGCACTCGAAGCAATCTCCGGCGCTCCTCCAGCTCCAGGCAAACGGACCTTGGGCTTATCGTAGGCACCAATAACGGTGGTGTTGATGTTTGCAAATTTATCAATTTGGGCCGCCCCCAAAAAGCCCACTTTTACCCTACCGCCTTGAAGCCAATAACGGAAAATTTCCGGAACCGAGACAACAGTGTCAGCAGTTTCAGCTAACTCACCGTCCCCAATAGAAAGTGGAAGCACATGTGGTTTTGCACCAATTGTTCCTGATTCATAGATCAGTACCACTTCCGGGGCATGAGTAAGTCTTGCGAGGTTGGAAGCGGCACTCGGAAGACCTATCCCGACAAAACAAACATCGCCATTTTGAAGATTACGGGCGGCGGTGACTGTCATCATTTCATTGGGTGTATAACTTATACTCATATCTCCCCCTCAAGACTTTTCTTAAACTCACTAAAGTCCGCCGTTCCATAAATATGTTTTTCAATCCACGAACTAAACTTGCCCCGGTCCCGTCCGATGGCATCCCAATCACGACAAAAAACATTATCTCTTTCATAATAACCATGAGCATAGGACGGGTGGGCGCCGCCAGGGACATGACAGATCGCTGTTACAACCCAATGAGGGAGTACGCAGGCATTAACCGGTGCTTTGAGATCATCAACAATTTCTTCAACTGTCACAATCGCCACTTTCGCGGCCAGGACTGCTTCTTTTTGAACACCCACAATCCCTTGAATGAGGATGTTTCCTTTTTTGTCCGCTTTCTGGGCATGAATGACAGTCACATCAGGATTAATCGCAGGAGTTGCGGCCAGTTTTTCTCCGGTAAAAGGACAAATGACTGACTTAATATTCGTGTTATGTTTGGGAAGATCGGAGCCAATATAACCCCGTAAGACAGCAAACGGCAGACCTGAGGCTCCTGCCTGATATCTTGAGGCCATATCCGCATGTCCATGCTCTTCAATTTTTAATGGTACGGGCCAGCCTTCTTGAACCGCTTCCCGAAAACGATGAAGTGAACCGACTCCAGGATTCCCACCCCATGAGAAGATGAGTTTTGAAGCACAGCCAGCTCCGATCAGCTGGTCATAAATGAGATCGGGGGTCATACGAATTAACGTCAGATTTTTCTTACGCTGGCGGATAATCTCATGACCGGCAGCAAACGGAATTAAATGGGTAAAGCCTTCCATGGCAATGGTGGCCCCATCACTAACATATTCCTGGACTGCTTCCTTCAAAGAGAGAAACTTTGCCATAACTCACCCCTAAGCCTTTTGTAAGACGAAATCAAATCCAACATGTGAGTATGGTTTCTCTAATTGGTATTTGGCCATGAGCTTCGGATCATTCACTTTGTTGATTTTAACGATCAATTCATCTCGAGTGGCAAAAGCAAAATCTTCATTAATATATTTATCCCCTGGCATATTCACCTGAGTTGTTAATGGAACATAACCAGGGGCCGTAACCATAAAATGAATGTGTGCTGGTCTGTGACCATGACGCCCTAATAGGTCCATGACTTTGTGAGTAGGACTTCCTGGAGGGACAGAATAACCTGGAGGGAGAAGCGTCTGAAAACCATAATGCCCATCTTCAGCTGTTTCAATAATCCTACGATTATTATAAGGAGTTTGAGTGGGATCAATAATAGAGTAAGTTCCTTGCTGATTTGCTAACCACACTTCAACCACGGCATTAGGAATAATTTTGCCATTAAGGTCTTTAACATTCCCTTCCATGATGAGCGTTTCACCTTGTTCTGTCCCATCGTCAATTCGGTCGAATCTTTTAGCGCGAGGGGCTCCGGGTACATGCAGTGGACCTTCAATAGCACGGGCCGTTCCGAAGGCCACACCTTTGGCCTTATCTTTTTCATCGGCCATAATATCCAGCAAGCGTTCCAGTCCCAAGCCTGCTCCCAAAAGTCCTGCTTCATTATTTTTACCAAGTTCATTTAACCATCGGAAGAAGGCCCACATCTCTTCATGAGAAACGTCAAACTTCACCATGGTGTCAAAAATTTGCTTAGTCACATGCTCAATGATAGCGCGGGCCCTTTCATTTCCAGGCGCAGATTGAACTGAATTGACTTCTGTCAGTAATGACTCAATTGTATATTCCATAAACTTTTCTCCTTAAATAATAGAAGACGGATGCTTACATAAAGCATTCACTTCAATTTCCATGTATGGGAATAAAGGTAACTGCATGAGAAGATCGTGCAGTTCTTCGTTATCTTTTACGTCAAAGATGCTGTAGTTAGCGTAGTGGCCGGCAATTCGCCAGATGTGCTTCCATTTACCTTCTTTCTGAAGCTTTTGTGAGAATTCTTTTTCAGTTCTTTTTAATTCATCGGCTTCTTCTTTTTTGACTGAGGCCGGAATATTAACCGTCATCTTTACATGAAATAACATTAGTCTCTCCGTTGATAATGTTTAACTTTATCCATATCAAGCTCCAGACCAAGACCTGGACCTTCAGGAAGAATCATTTGATAATTTTCAAACTGTGGCGGATTGGTGACGATGTCATCAGTCAATAGAAGTGGTCCAAAGAGTTCCGTCCCCCACTCAAGGTTACTTAGTGTTGCAAAAGCATGGGCCGAAGCTATAGAACCAATACTTCCTTCCAGCATAGTGCCACCATAAAGGGAAATTCCTGCAGCTTCTGCAATCCTTGCCACCTTAAGCACTGACATGGGTCCTCCGGATTTGGCAATTTTCAAAGCAAACACATCACAAGCACCAAGGGCCGCCAGATCAAAGGCGTTTTCTATGGTATCAACTGCTTCATCGGCCATTATAGGAACGATGAAGTGCTTTCGAAGTCGAGCAAGCCCTCGATGATTGGTTTTATCAATGGGTTGTTCAATCAGGTCTACACCAGCTTCCTGAAGTGCGGCCACCCCAAGCTTAGCGGTGCTTTCACTCCAGGCCTGATTAATGTCGACGGTAATGCGGGCCCTCGAACCTAGCGCCTTTTTAATTTTACTCACGTGAGCAATATCCACTTCCGGAGCGAGAGAGCCGATTTTTAGTTTGAAGGTGTTGTGTTTTTTAAGAGAAAGAAGTTTTTCCGCTTCATCAATATCTTTCTCAGTTACCCCACTGGCCAGGGTCCATAAGACCGGCAAGGTATCGGTCACGGGGCCTCCTAATAGGGCCGCCAAAGAAATATTAAGGCGCTTGGCCTGGACATCTAACAGAGCAGTCTCAATTCCAGACTTGGCAAAACGATTGCCTTTGGCGACTTGATTGATTTTAAGTAAGAGCCGATTAATATTCCTTGGATCTTCATTAAGTATTGCCGGTGCAAGATATCGATCAATAGTGAGTTTAATTCCCTCAGGTGACTCATCTCCATAACTAAGACCGCCGATGGTAGTGGCCTCCCCTAAACCTACGATGTCATCACTACAATGAAGCTGGATAATCACCATGGTTTGTTTTTGCATGGTTGCCATAGATAACTTATGGGGCCTGATCGTTGGCAAATCTATAATAAAGGTTTCCACTCTGGTAATTTTCAATTTGTCTTTCATGCTCAAATTATAAATGTTGACGAGATGCGAGTCCAAGACCCAGAATATTAGTCCTAATACCCAGGAGGTATCGATGGAACTCCGGCATCTGCGCTATTTTCTTGAGATAACACGCGACATGAATATGACCCGTGCAGCCGAAAGACTTCACATGTCGCAACCTCCTCTTAGCCGTCAGATCCGACAACTCGAAGAAGAACTAGGAACAGAGCTGTTCGCACGAAATGGCAAACAGCTAAAACTGACTCAAGCGGGTAAGTTTTTTATCGATAAGGCCCACCAGATTTTAAAGGCCGTGGAGGAAACAGAAACGGCCATGAAAAGAATCGGTCGCTCCGGTCACTCTTGGCTTAATATTGGTTTTGTCCCTTCGACTATCTACGGTTTTCTTCCAGAAGTCCTACGCCGCTATCGCAGTAACTACCCAGAAATCGAATTTAATCTGACTGAGCACATGAGCTATCATCAAGTTCAGGCATTAAAGTCTGGTCAGATCGACGTAGGATTTGGGCGGATTCTTTTTGATGATACTGAGATAAGACAAGAAATCGTTTTAAAAGAAGATTTAATGGTGGTTCTACCTAAGAATCATCCATTGAGCAGAAAAACGTCACTCACCTTGAAGATGATTGCGAATGAACCTCTGATACTATATCCACTGAGACCTCGCCCGAATTATGCAGACCAGATAACGGCCCTCTTCTACCATGAAGGGCTTAATCCGCAGGTTATCCAAGAAGTTCAGGAGCTGCAAACCACTCTAGGTCTTGTGGCCTCAGGTGTGGGCCTTACAATAGTTCCCAAATCTGTTCAAAAGATGCGCTCCGGAGATGTGAATTACATCGCTATAAAAAACGAAAATGCAACTTCTCCGGTGATTATGATGTATCGACAAAATGAAGAGACACCAGAGGTCCTTAATTTTATCAAGCGCATACGGTTACTCTCAGGAATAAGCCGAAGCCGACAAAAGATTCTCGCCGGAAAATAATTTCACACTTCTTAAACGTTTGTTTGAGTTCTGACAGAGAAATTTGACTTCTGATTCCAGGGCAATATTATGGGCCCAATGAAAAAGCTACTCATCTTCGCTCTTGTCTGTTTAGGCCAATGGGCAGAAGCTTACGATTTTCAAACGCGTCTTCTGATCGACAAAACTTACGTCCGCGACAATAGTTATTGCCAGTTAGATCACAAGAGATTTGAAATCGAGATACGCAGCTTCGATAAATACACAGAGGTGAACGACTCGGAGTATGGCGAATACACCTTTGTGATGCAAAGTGGGAAACAAATCCTTCTCCCGATAAATCAGGACAATTTAGGAAAATACCGTCTCTTTAAAGGGAAAACTGAGCATTGTACTAAGTCCCTGGCCGTGGCCATTGGCAAGGATGTTTTGGCACTGCTCTTTTTAAAAGATAATCGACCTCTTGGTGATACCCTTTCTGTCGTTTTATACAACGTCCTCACCCACAATACAGAACTGATTGAAACGAACTACCGTCCACTTCACGGCGTGTCGTTTAAGAACAAAATTAAATTTCAAACTGATTCCGAAACAGCGACACCCAATTTTGGAAAGATCATCCTTAATGGAAAAAGCTATATCTACCAGGAGAAATATATCAGGCCCTGGATGAGTTACGATGGTCATGATTTTGAGGTTGACCCGTACTTAAGTTTTGAAAAGTCCTCTATAAAAAATCATTTTCAGAATCGGTTAGAATTTGAAAGGCACTTTGGCTGGAACGCTAACTCCAGAAAGTATGTCTTAGAAAGATATCTCTATGCTGTGAACCATGAATTAAAAGAAGAGTGTCTCGCTATACCTTTTAAACCTAAAAAAAACCTCACTCAGCATCAGTGGAAATGCAAGAGTATGAATTTCAATGTTCGTGACCAGATCGCTTTACCTTTACTCACCACAATCTTTTCTTATTAATTAATTAGTAAGTCCTTTTCCTCCTGGTAGGTTTAAATTATTCCCATCATTGGAGGAACTATGAGAAATCTTTCAATTGGCCTCATCGCCGCCTTAATAAGTACAACCGCGCTAGCAGAACGGATCATTGATACCATTCATTCAGTTAGTCCGGGAGATGATGGAGAAGAACATCTGGTCTATCTGGAAAATGGACGAGTCGTTTTTATCGATCCAGAGATTTACCATGCGGATGAATTTGTTCCCGGAACGAGAACGAAATTTATTATTGATAATAAAAATCGGGTAAAAGACATTGATACTTTGGAGGAATTA
>JAEYUK010000289.1 GCA_023432655.1 Pseudomonadota bacterium
AAAGTTCTTCCCAGGAAACCGCTACCTATAATGGCAAGAGTTGTCAAAATCAATCCTTTTCATTTAATTCCCTCACATAATCTCACAAATTCTTGCCAATTTCCACTCTCAGTCGTTACCATTTTCACTCGTTATCAAAGAGATATTAAGGAGATTCGTTTCATGGCTTCACAGACACTTGATCCTAACGCAATGATTTTTTGCACAACCAAACTGGGGATATCTCCGACCAAAGTTATGGCCACTTGTAAGCTCCTCTTTGAAGAAGAATGTACCATCCCATTTATCTCCCGTTATCGAAAAGAAGCAACCGGAGGACTAGATGAAGTTCAGATTCGTGACATCCAGGAAGCATACAATGAATATGTTGAAACGGAAAAACGTCGCGCTTATGTCTTAGAAGCAATTAAGAAGATGGAAGCCTTAACCCCGGAACTTGAACGCCAGATTAAGGCCGCAACTACTTTGACTCAGCTCGAAGATATCTACGCTCCCTATAAGTCTAAAAAGAAAACAAAGGCAATGATCGCGAAAGAAAACGGTCTAGAGCCTTTGTCTGAAATGATTTTAAAAGGTGACAAAGACATCCGCACTTTAGTTTCAGAACTTGAAGAAAAGTTTGTTAAACCAAGTGCAGGCAAAGTGAAAGACGTTCAAGACGCAATCAACGGCGCTTGTGACATTCTGATGGAAACATTCTCCCATCAATTGGAACTTAAAGAAAAAATCCGTCAAACTTTCTGGGACAGCGGGGTCATGAAGGCCTCTCTTAGAAAAGATGGGGATAAAATTGAAGACGCTCAAAAATTTAAAGACTTCTTTGAGTTCTCTGAACCTCTGGCAAAAATTAAAGACCCAAAATCTTCTCACCGTTATATGGCGATGAGACGCGGGATGAATTTAAAAGTATTAAAAGTAGATGCTGAAATTGTCCCTGAAGTCGGTATTGGCCTTATTGAACAGGAATTTTTTCCTTCAAGAGAAAAACTCGCTAACTATGAAATCTTAAAAAAATGCGCTGAGAAGTCATTCACTAATTACATCCAGCCTTCTCTTGATCTGGAAGTAAAAAATGAATTGAAAAAAATTGCTGACAGCGCCGCTATTTCTGTCTTTGGTGTTAACCTTAAAAACCTTCTTCTTCAGCCGTATTTGGGATCCAAGGCCGTTCTAGGCATTGACCCGGGGGTAAGAACAGGTTGCAAGGTTGTTATCGTGGACCAGACCGGAAAATTCGTGGGCGATCATGTGGTTTACCCTCATGAGCCAAAGAATGATAAAGTCGGTGCGGCCCAAATCCTTACCAAGATGATTGATATGTTCCAGGTTGAGTATATTGCCATCGGTAACGGAACTTATGGACGAGAAACCTTAGAGTTTGTAGAAACCCATGTTCCCCAAGTAAAGGAAGGCAAAGTTAAGGCCACTATGATCTCTGAGGCCGGTGCCTCTATCTACTCTGCTTCTGATATCGCTCGTGCCGAGTTCCCGGATAAAGATGTAACTGTTCGTGGTGCAATTTCTATTGCCAGAAGATTCCAGGATCCTCTGGCAGAACTGGTAAAGATTGATCCAAAATCTATCGGTGTAGGCCAGTACCAGCATGACGTGAACCAAGTTCAACTAAAAAATAATCTTGAAGCCGTTGTCGAATCCTGCGTGAACTTCGTAGGTGTCGATTTAAACACCGCTTCGGCACCTCTACTCTCCTATGTTTCAGGTATCGGTCCGACAGTTGCCCAAAACGTAGTGAAATACAGAGATACCAATGGCGGCTTTAAATCCCGTAACGATCTTTTAAAAGTCTCTCGTTTTACTCAAAAGGTTTTCGAGCAGTCAGCTGGCTTCCTTCGTATTTACAATGGTCCACATCCACTCGATGGGACATTCATTCACCCAGAGCGCTACCCGGTTCTTGAGGAATGGGTAAAAACAAAAAATAAGGATCTAAAAGATCTACTAAGTGATGAAACTCTTCAAAATGAACTCGCTAACGATAAGGCCCTGAAGGATAAAATCGGCGAAATGACACTCGTTGATATTGTTAAGTGTCTCAAAGCACCGACTCAAGATCCACGCACAACCTTTAAGTCGGTTGAGTTCACTAAGGGTATTTCAGATCTAAAAGATTTAAAGATCGGTCAGTGGTATCAAGGCCAGGTAACCAATATCACCATGTTCGGGGCCTTTGTTGATATCGGTATCAAAGAAAATGGTCTTCTTCATATTTCTGAGATGAGTGATAACTTTGTTGAAAACGCCATGGATGTTCTAAAAGTGGGCCAGGAATTGAAAGTGCGCGTTCTGGGTATCGATATGGATCGTCGCCGAATATCTCTTTCCTGCAAAGCTGACTCACAAACAGAAGGCGTCACAGGCACAGGTGCAGGAGCTCCAAGACGTAGCGGTGGTGGAGGATCTCGTCCACAACCACAAATGCAGTCAGGACCGCAGTTTAAAAATAATGCGTTCTCGGGACTAAAAAACTTACAGCTTAAAAAGTAATTATGAGAGGCCACTGATGTGGCCTCTTTTGTTTCACCCTATAGTTTAACTGGATAAAACGGGGACTTCCTAAGTCTCTGATCCTGGTTCAAGTCCGGGTGGGGTGGCCACTTTTAAGGATCTATAGAGGCATTCATAATAAGGACCTCTGCCTTTTTCAAGAACTCTTTATTCGCGTGGTGTTATTCAAAGATAATCTACTTATTGCGAATTTCGTTGACCGTACTTTTAGAGAGCGAAAGAGAATTATCTGTTTAATATAACACCAGTCTTATTTCTTAACTTCAAAGATCCCCATTCTCGTACTCCCAACATTGCCTTTGGGGGCCTTACCTAAGAGAGAGCCTGGGATGGCGAGAATGAGTCGAGGGATTTGACCTAGAAATTCATGCCCATTTTTAAATTCCAGAGCAAGGAGAAACATTTTCCAATGAACATAGAAATGAGGCCATGCCTTAGGCTGAGCGATAAGATGGGCTTCCTCTAATAATAAAAGGGCCTTCTCGTAACTAACCGCTTTAGCAGCTTCGGCTTCTTTTAATTTTTCTTCCCACATAGACACTCTTTATTTCTTTTTCTTCTTCGAATTTTTAAAACCAGGATGATTTTTAGCAACAACGACTTTTTGTCTTTTAGAGTGATCAATGAAAGCTGATTTCTCCTGGCTCTGACCAGGAGTCGGTGCTTTCTTAATCACCACCGGACCTGCCTGTAGCCAAGGGCCAGGCGCCTCTTTGTTTCCTTTAAAACTCTCTGAAGGAATTTTAAACTGGATTAACTTTTGAATTAGCTCAAGCATCGTTTTTTCACTTTCATCACAAAATGAAATCGCCTTCCCCTGCTCTCCGGCCCTTCCTGTTCTACCGATACGATGGACATAATTCTGAGCTTCCATGGGGAATTCAAAATTAATAACGTGGCTAATTCCTGGGACATCAAGTCCACGGGCCGCAATATCGGTCGCAATTAATATTTTGAGTCCACCTTCTTTAAAATGATGAAGGGCCAGCTCCCGGTCTTTTTGTTTTTTATCACCATGAAAGACTCCTGAGGCCAGACGATTAAAGCGAAGATACTCTTTAACTTTATCGGCCATTTCTTTGGTCTTAGTGAAAACCACCACCAGCTCTCGTTTTTCTTCCTTTAGAATCTTTTTTAGAAGCTGAAACTTGTCGGTGTTTTTACAAAAAATGACCTTTTGTTCAATTTTAGGAACAACAGAATTTGAAGGGGTCACCTCAATTCGCTTAGGATTAACCAATAATCTCTCTGCTAAATCGCTGACATTTTTCCCCATCGTGGCGGAGAAGAACATACTTTGTCGCGTCACGGGGAGATAAGAAATTATCTCATCGATATCATCCTTAAAACCCATATCAAGC
>JAEYUK010000310.1 GCA_023432655.1 Pseudomonadota bacterium
CGTCAGAATGTGTATAAGAGACAGACTTAGCATTAATCTTTTTTTGAGGAAACTCAGCGCACGACCGGTATCGACAATCTCTTCCACAATAACCACGTTGCGGTCCATTAAGTTAGTGGAGATGTCTTTACTGATGGTAATGGTCCCGTGGTTTTCTTTACTGCGTCCAATGGCCTGAAGTTTAACAAAATCCACATAGACTTTGACGCCCTTAATTTCTCTGACCAAATCGGCAAGAAAGACCATGCTTCCTTTTAAGACTCCAATCAGAACCAGGTCCTGACCTTGATACTTTTGGGAAAGGGTATTACCCAAAGTTTCCACGATACCTTTGATCTCCTTATCGTCGATGTAGTTAACGAATTGGGAGGAAACGAAAGAGGAAGGGAACTTGTTTTTTTCGTCAGTCATAAATTTCTCGGCGTCCTTGGTTTAATAAAACATATTACCGTTTAGGTATGTCCGGTGCAATTCGAACATAGCTGATAGTTTTAATCGGAAAAAGAAACTTGTTTAAATTCTTGTCCATAGCGGGGCTAAATGATAAATTTTTTAGATACGCCCTCTGGCTTGTTTTATGAAATACTCTTGCTGGAAGCAGGCTTCTACCCTAATGAATATGTGAGCTTCTGTTAAAGGAAATATATGTTTAAAAAAATGCTTGATTGGTTCTCTAATGACCTGGCCATCGATTTGGGTACGGCCAATACACTGGTGTATGCAAAAGATCGTGGGATCATTGTTAATGAACCTTCTGTGGTTGCTGTTCACCAAGGTTTTAGAGGAGAACAAAAAGTTCTCGCAGTTGGTAAAGAAGCCAAAGAAATGCTGGGTCGTACTCCTGGTTCAATTAAGGCCATTCGTCCGATGAAAGACGGGGTTATTGCAGACTTTGAAGTGACTCAAGCGATGCTTAAGTATTTCATCCAAAAATCTCTAAACGGTTCCAAATTAATTAAACCAAGAATCATTATCTGTATCCCTTTCGGTATTACGCAAGTGGAGAAGAGAGCGGTTAAAGAATCGGCTGAACAAGCTGGTGCTCGCGAAGTTTATCTGATTGAAGAGCCAATGGCGGCAGCTATTGGAGCAGGTCTTCCTATCACTGATCCATCCGGTAACATGATCGTAGATATCGGTGGCGGTACTACTGAAGTAGCGGTGATCTCTCTTGGCGGGATTGTTTATTCAAAATCAGTCCGTGTAGCAGGGGACAAATTTGATGAAGCCATTGTTTCCTACATTAAGAAAAAATACTCTCTTCTCATCGGTGAAAGAACTGCTGAGATGATCAAAATGTCGATTGGTAATGCTTATCCATTCGATGATGAAGTTAAAACTTACGAAGTTAAAGGTCGTGACTTGATTGCAGGTGCGCCTAAGACCATCGAAGTCACTTCAGATGAAATCCGTGAAGCTCTAGCAGATCCTATTTCGGAAGTGGTTGAAGCAATTAAAATTTCTCTTGAGAAGACTCCGCCTGAACTGGCAGCAGATATCGTGGATAACGGAATCATTCTTGCTGGTGGTGGATCACTTCTTGCCAACCTTGATATCCTGATCAAAGAAAAAACAGGCCTTCCTGTTTCACTTGCAGAAGATCCTTTAACTTGCGTTGTACGTGGGTGTGGAATGGCCTTAGAGTCAATTTCGCTTCTTCGTCAGGTGACTACACTAAGCTAATATGTCACAAACCTTTTTTAGTAAGCAGGACCCCTCGGAGAAGATCAGCAGGCTAGCCCTGTTAGGATCTACTCGAGGGGAAATTACTGTCTGGCTAAAAGGTAAGAAAGAAAAGTACAAATACAAAGTCTTTAAATTTGATAAAGACCGGGGCGAGATTGTTCTGGATTCCAAGGACCAAGTCTTTACTCCGGGTCAAACTATCCTCTGTACCTTCGAACTCAGAGGCATGAATTTTTTCTCTGAAGTTGTTTTCCAGGTAAGTATCAGCGGCTTCAGCGTCCTGGTGTTTAAAAACACCCTTTTTAAATCCGAGCGCCGCTCAAGCTACCGTCTCTTAACTTTTCCTCTCTATGAATTATGGGCCGAGTTCGATCTCGGTGAGGTTTATGAAGGCGGTAAAGTGGTCGATTTAAAATCACGTACCTCTCAGACCGGTTTATTTAAAAACTTCCTGCAACTTATCGATGATAAGAGTGCAGATGAGGTGAATAACTTTAAGATTCGGGTCCAGGATCTTTCGACCACTGGTATGGCCCTCCATATCGGTGACCTTGAAAAGAAATACTTTGAGAAAGGTTTTAACTTTCAGAATGTGAAACTGATTTTTAAAGATGAGACCATTATCGTACCAGAAGCCACTGCTGTTTATGTCGTGGACTACATTTCAAGTGACAAGAATCTTAAAAAATATAAAGTAGGCATCCACTTCACCAATCTGCCTGCTGCAACTGATGATCTCATTGGTAAGAAGATTAATACTCTCTTGCGTGAAAATGATTTCAACAAAGATTTTGAGAACTTCATCAAGTGAAAATCTTACTCCTTCTTCTCATTGCTGCCGGTTGTTCTACCGCGGGCAAGCCTCGTGAGGGAAAAACTCCTTACTCTTATGTAGATGCCAGTGGCAGTTACCGCATGATGAGAGAAACCAAAGAACTGAAGAAAAAGATCGTGACTCGTAACCAGTTAATGGACACTAAGGGGAGTCAGCTTCGGGTTGTTGAAAAGAGTGTCATGCTCTCTCAGATGGGCTCGATTAAATCCGGTAAATCACGCTTGCTGGTGGTAAGACCCCTGGCTTCAGAATTTGTGGTTTGGTTAGAGGGCCAGAAATACACCTCGAAAATGCAGATCAATGACAAAACTCGCTCGATGCGACTGACCCTGGCCAGCCCGGAAGCGCGTTGGAAAGGGACCAAAGAAATTCCCTTTCCTCGCGGCAAATACTTTTGTTACTTCAATCAAATACCTGAGTGTCTTTATCATAATCAGCTCCTGAATCTGGCGCTGCATGGAGGGAACCGCAAATTTGATTTTTATGTCATTTGGGACTCCTTTCCTTTCATTCAGGAGCAGTATAGTTATGTAGGGAGGGAACTCTTTGCACCGGCCACTGTAAAATATGATGGAGAATTTAATAAACAATACCGATATGTAGTCGAAGTTGAAGGACAGATGATTTTGTATACATTTTCAAAATCATTCGATCTGGCCAAAATGGCCTGGATCACGCAGGGGATAACGATTGCTCCTCCCGGTGAAGCTATTGTTGATGAGTGAGGTAGAATGTGAGTTTAGATGATTATGGCCAATTAATTATTTCCGGTATTAAAGGAACTTCTCTTCTTCCTGAAGAAATGGCTTTCATCCAGAAAGAAAAGTTAGGAGGGATCGTTCTCTTCTCTCATAATTTTACTGATCCCGCCCAGCTGGCCGAACTTGTAAATTCCATTCAAAAACTTCGTGATGAATACCCGCTTTTTATATCAGTGGATCAAGAAGGCGGAAGAGTTGTTCGTTTTAAAGATCATTTCACACAGTTTCCAAGCATGATGGATATGGCGAAGCTCGATTCGCCGAAATTGGTTTTTGAAATGCATCAGATCCAGGCGAAGGAGCTTGCGGCCTGTGGAATCAATCTTAGCTATTCCCCTTGTTGTGACATCCTTACGAATCCTGATAATACAGTGATTGGAGACCGCGCTTACGGGCGAGATGCTGAAACCGTAGAAAAATATATCAGTGCGGCCATCCGTGGGCTTCAGACCAATGGAATTCTTGCCTGTGCAAAACATTTTCCTGGTCACGGCGGCACCACTCAAGACTCTCATTTTGAGTTACCTTTAGTTAAGACTTCTCTGGAAGAGTTGCGCGCGCGGGAACTCGTTCCCTTTGTAAAGGCTTCCAAGTCACGCGTTGAATTTATGATGATGGCCCATTTAATGGTGGATGCTTTAGATGAAAAACTCCCGACCAGTTTGAGTACAAAGGCCTACGAGTTTTTACGTCAAGAAACGAAGTTTTCAAAAATTGTCATCACTGACGAAATGCAGATGAAAGCGATATCCGACAAATTTACTACTGAGGAAGCTGCGGTCCTGGCGATCAATGCCGGTGCGGACATGCTTCTTTATCGGTTCATGGAAGACGCTCAGAAAGCCTTAGGTGCCATCCGGGAAGCCACTAAGAAACGGGTGATTAAAAAAGAAAGCCTCCAGGAAAAAACGAACCGGATTGAGCGCTGTAAAAAAGAATACTTCTCCAACTACCAGCCAATCTATATCCCAAAAATAACTGACGTCTTTCATACACAAGAGGCGAAAAAGCTTGTGGACCTCTTTCAAAAATCTCTGACAGGGAAGGTCTGAAATAGGCGGACAAATTTTCCCTATTTCTTGAAATTACCAACGCTTAGCATTTCATTGATATTCTAAAAGAAGATCTCATTTAACTCGAGGTGTATGAGGGCTTTTAGTTTTATCTTATTCTTAGCATACCTATTGCTGGGCAGAACTGCTTGGGCGCAATCCGTGTGTCCGCAAGAGTTTTCCGAAATGGCCGTTCGTTGTATTACGGCCTCTCAAGATAAACTTTCTAATAAGCCGCTTCCTTTATCTTCTCTTACTCCCGATTCTATTCTCTTTTATAAAACAGCTGCTGGAGAGTTTGGAAAAATTAAAATTCTCTCGGTTGTAAACAGTTCTTCCAAAGAAAAGGAATGTTCCGTTTCGTTTGAAGCTGTGACGTATGGAAACGGAACGGTCTTTGTCCCTAATTCCTCGCTCTCAATCCGACCGGGAAAAAATCACTGGTTAAACGATAAGATCTATTTGAATCGTGAAGGATCGGCGGCACTGATTCTTGAAAAGATTAGCCCTCAGGAAAGATTTGCGAATCAACTCCGCCTTCTTGAAAAAGAAGGAAAGCTTGATGAACTACAGGAACTGAAAGATCGTCTGGCACGGAAGTCTCAAGATGAACTTACATCGGATTCCAAGGCGGCCTGCTTTTTGGAAGTTTCCAGTGGGTCCGCAATTACTGTCTTTAAAAAAGGTTCCACCGAAGAGAAGGGATTCAAACAAGAGAACACCGCCTTATTTCTGGCACCGTTAGTTCTTATCTTTGTAGCAATCTTTCTCATTGTCCGCGTCTTCATGGAAGATCAGGACAAGTATAAGACCCAAGAAGTCCTGGAAGATGCGGAAACTCAAAAGACCGTTAAACAGCAGGCCTTATTCATTCGGGTAACAAAGCCCTTTTATAAAAGATACTTCCTTCCGATTGTTCAAGCTTCAAAAAATAAGCAAGCGATGAGGAATAAGTATAAGCAGAAGCTTGCGAACGCGGGACTTATGAAAGAGATGTCTCCGGAAGAATTTGTCGCTTTAAAGTTCTTTATGATTATCGGAGCGCCGTTTGCGTTTCTCGCCGTTCGTTGGATTATGTCTGAAACCTGGCCTCTCTATATTACGCCCGTCATGGGGATTGTTGGGTTCTTTTATCCTAACGTCTGGCTTGATGGAATGATTAAGAAAAGGGCGGACGAAGTGTTGAGGGCCATGCCGTTTATTGTCGACATGCTCGCTCTTTCCGTTGAAGCAGGCCTTGATTTTATGGCCGCCATTCAAAGAGTTATCGAAAAAGCGCCGATGAGTCCACTCGTGGAAGAGTTTGAGACCCTGATTAAAGAAACGAAGATCGGTTCTTCCCGTGCGGAAGGTTTGAGACAATTAGGTTGGCGGGTTAATGTGATCGAAATTAACTCATTCTGTGCCACCTTGATTGCGGCCGACTCGGTGGGGGCTTCGATTGCCCCGTTATTAAAACAGCTCTCCTCAGAACTCAGGGTAAAACGTTCTTCAAGAGCAGAACAGCAAGGGGCGACAGCGGCGACCAAGATTCTCATTCCGATGATTTTCTTCATCCTGCCCGCAGTGTTGGTTGCGATCTTCGCGCCGATGCTCCTTAAAATGATGTCGGGTAAAATATGAAAGTACAGATAAGCTATAAAGATAAGATTCTCTCAGACAACATCAGGCTCGCCGATACTCCGGCCACCCGAATTATTGGACTCATGTTCAAAAAGAATATCAAGGGGGCCGATGGTCTTCTGCTTGACCCCTGTAATTCGATTCATACTTTTTTTATGCGTTATTCTTTGGACGTTGTCTTTCTTAGTAAATCCAATGAAGTCATCAAGGTTATCCGGAATTTAAAACCCTGGAGAATGACCCTTATTTATTTTAAGGCGAGAAAAACCTTGGAACTTCCGGCCGGCAAACTTCCATCAGATATCAATGTAGGAGATATCATGGAGGTAAAGATTGTTTAAACTAGTTGTCGTCGGAGGAAAGCTTCGCGGAAAAGAATACATCTTAAATGACGGCGAGAACGTCATTGGAAGAGGCAGTGACAACGATGTCCAGCTGGCCGTGGAAGGTATCTCCAAAAAACATCTGAAGATTACCGTAAATGATGAAACCGCCTTCGCTGAAGATTTGGGTAGCTCCAACGGAACATTAGTGAATGGGAAAATCATCAAACGGATGACGATCAAAGATGGGGATAAAATCGCCTTGCCGAATTTGATCCTCCAGGTGGTCTATGTTCTGGAAAAGAAAATCATCATCAAAAAGAAAGTCTATAAAGGTGCTGACGCTGATGAGGATGCCTATGATGATTTAAACCAGCGGGAACCTGTCCCGGAGAGTTTGATTGCAAAGCCCATCTGGTTTTTTAAGAATAAGGTCATGCCTGTCATCTATAGCTTTAATGAGCAATACGAATGGGCCGCCTTGGTAGGGATTCTTCTTTTTATTTTTATTGCGATTAATATTTCGCTGACCATTCTTCCTGTTTTACGTGACAGTAAGATTCTTCTCATCCGAGAGGTGGCCCTCCGGGCAAAGCAATATGCTGCGGAAGTGGATCGTCTTAATAACGTTTATTTACGTGATAAAAACCTTGATCAAGTTTATACCGGATTCCTGGAAGGGGAAGACGCAGAAGGTGTTCAAAGCTATAAGCTCTTTGATATCGAGGGCCGGGTGTATCGCCCGGTTGCTGAGCTCAATACCATCGTAAACGATCCTTTCGCTGTTGAAGCACTGAGATTCTATCGGGATGAGAAAAACCAGGATCGTGAGAAGATTTCTTTACAGGGTAATATTGTCATAGTCGCACGAGCAGTGAAGGCCCATGATAAAAACCTCGGAAGAGATGCTGTCGTAGCGGTCATTGCTATTAACTTTTCACCGACCTCTCTTGCCACTGAAGCAGCTAACAACTCCAAAGCTTATCTGGAGTCCTTAGTGACGTCCGGTATGGTGGCGATCATCTTCTTTGGCATGCTCTATTACATGACCATTAGACCCTTTGAGGAGATGAGAAATCAAATTGAAAGAGTTCTCAGAGGAAGGCAAAAGGAGCTGGAATCTAAAATTCTTTTCAAGGAGATTCATCCTCTAAGGAACACCATCAATAGTATCCTGATGCGAATCAAGGAATTGCAAAATACAGATTCCGGAGAGATCCAAACTCTTGAGGAAGATGGGCCTTACCTAAGGTCGTTAGTTGAATTTATGGCAGGTGCCCAGGGCCCGGTCATGATCTTGAACTCCGAGAAACATATTCAAAATATTAACCCTGAAGCGGAAGATTTGATTGGGCTTCGGGAAAACTCTTCTGCAGGTCAAAGTATTCTTGATACCGCCCGCGATCAGGGTTTTGCTGCTACCGTGATCGATTTGTGTGATCAGTCTGCCAACAACGAAGGCTGTAACCAGAAAGAGGTTTATGAGATTGGCGGAAAGCAGATGGAAATCAACGTGAATGCCTTAATGGGTAAAGATAAGTTTGCCAAAGGCTTTTACATAACATTTGTGAGAACTGATTAATGTCGAAAAGCGTAATGGTTCTTAAACATTTTGAATCGCCTAAAGAAGCTGGTGTCTATCACCGGCTGGTTTGCCTTACTGGAAGCAATAAGGGTGAATCCTATGTGCTGACGGGTAACCGGATTGTTATTGGTCGCTCCGAGAAAGCGGACATTCGTATTAACGACGCCAAGGCCAGTCGAGAGCACGCGGAAATTACCAAAGTGGGTGAGACCTGGTATGCCACCGACCTGGGCTCACAAAACGGTGTGGTGGTTAACGAAAAGAAAATCACTCAGCAGTCTCTGGCCGAAGGAGATAAACTGATTGTCGGGCAGACCGTTTTTAAGTTTGCCCGAGTAGAAGTTTCCGCCAAGGCCCGGGCCAGTAAAGAAGAGGCAGAAGAAAGTCAGGGTCCCAATAAAAGTTTTCTGCCTTTCCTTATCTTGATAATCATTTTTGCAGGCCTCTTTCTTTTTGATACTGAAGAGACTGAAGCTCCTGCTTCCAGGCAAGCCTCGACCAATACCTATCAAAACGTTAATAACGAGTTTGTAAGTGCAATACAAAAGAGGCAGGCAAACGAAAATAAGCAGATGAAAGAAAAGCTTACGGTCATCTACCAGAGGGGACTGCGTGAGCTAAGGGAAAGAAATTACTTCCGTGCCATCCATGAGTTTAATTTAGCACTTATTATCGCTCCGGGTGACTCGCAAGCAGAGTATTATTTAAGAAAGACGAAAGAAGAACTGGATAAGGAAATCGAAGGTTTTACGGCCAAGGCCCAGAGAGATGAAGAGTCTTTGAAGTATCAAAGTTCAATCGTCTCATATTGTGCGATTATACGTTTATTATATACAGTACCGGATGATCCAAGACATAAAAATGCAGTCCTGCAGATTAATGAATTGGAATCCAAGCTAGGAATGGAAACAGGTGGAACTGATTGTCTTAAAAAACAACGTGCCTCTCGATAAAGTAACAGTCGACACAACTGATACTGATGAGATGCATGAAATTTACGTTGGCCGGTCTGAGGACTGCCATGTCTTGATTGATGATCCACTCATCTCCCGGCACCACTTTGTCCTGAAGAATGAAAATGCCCAATGGTTTTGCGAGAAGCTATCCCAGTTAGGAGTCATTACTCTTAACGGTTCACAGGTTGTAAAAAACCAGATTCAAAATGGCGATGAAATTAAATGCGGCGTTTATTCAGTGATTGTCATGGGGCTTTCGGCTCCAGGGCCTGGTCCTGAAGATATGCCGGCCCCTTCAGCTATGGTCGCACCGGTAATGGAAGCCACTGCAGTTGTGGCCCCTGTCGTTGAAGAAGCCCACACCGAAATCATGACTGAGCAGAATGAAGCTTCTCACACAGAAAATAGTGAAAGTGCGAGCGCTTTAGGTGATTTTGAATCCCATGATCAGGACAGCTTTGGAAGCGACTCCATGGATGATGCTTTTTCTGAGGCTTCAGATAATAACGAAGCCCAGGGAGAAGAAAACTTTGGGGGCGACCTCGTCTCAAGTGAAGAATACGCAGATCAGAGTTTTGAAGGTGGTGGAGAAGAGTCTGGAGATGACCAATTTGGATTAGCGGCGATTGAACAAGATGAAAGTACCCGCTTTTTTAAAGCGTTTGTTAATTACCAGTTAGTTCTCTTCGGCGAGCATGCTCCTTATGACCGTTTCTCAGTAGACCAGCCAGAGATTTTCATCGGACGAGACACCAAAAAATGTCAGATCATTCTGAACGATCCAGAGGTCTCTTCGGTTCACGCTGTCATAAGAAAAAATAATATCGAAGTTATTCTGGAAGATCTTAATTCCTCCAACGGCACCATCTTAAATGGTGAAAGAATTAATAAGGCCTCTATCACTGCCGGCGATGAATTCGTCATCGGTAGCACCAGCTTTACTCTCGAAGTGAAATCAGATCTCCTGGAAACAGAGTCTGAGCGCTTGATGCCGGTAGAAGCGGGTCAGGTCATTGAAACGGAAGAAATAGAAGAAGAAGAGATTTCTCTTGAAGACGGAGACATTAATTTTGATTCTGATGCTCCTCCTGAAAAAAGCGTTATAAAAAGAATCTGGAAAAACCCGGCCCAAAGAAAAAAACTTATCTACGGAGCTGTGGGTTTGGCGCTGGTTATGATTCTTCTGCCTTCCGAAGAGGAAGCACCGGCCCCTAAGGCCAAGGTCACCAAAGAGGCGCCGGCCACAACTAATCAAAAAGTGATCCCACCTGAATTACAGAATCGACGAAACCAGGCCTATGAATTGGGTGTGAGTTTCTTTGAACAGAATAAGTATTTCGAGGCACTGACCCAGTTTCAGATTGTTGCAGACATTGATAATGAATATAAAAAAATTCAAACGTATTTAGAACAAACGAAAGTTGCCTTGAAGAGGCTTGATGAACTTGAGGCCCAGAAACGCGCTGAAGAAGATCGGATTAAAACCAAGAAACTCATTGATGAATTAATGGTTAAGGCCCGGGAAGCAGTGAAAGAACGTAACGTCATGGTTGCTGAAAGTTATTTTTCTCAAATCACCGAAAAAGATCCGGAAAATATTGAAGTTCAACAATTAAAGCTTGAACTTGAATCCTGGCAAAAAGAAGAAGAGCGTAAGGCCCTGGCCAAAGCCGCAGCAGAAGCTTCCAGAAAAAAGATGGTGGATGCTCTTTCTCCCGGGAAAACCTTTTATCTTAAACGGGAATGGTATCGGGCGATCTTGAAGCTTGAAGAGTTTTTAAGGATAAAAGGAACAGATGAGGATCTGGTAAAGGAAGCCTCTGACATGCTCAAGGATTCAAGAAACCAACTGGCCTCTGAAATTGGTCCCTTGATTGGTAAGGCCCGATCTTTAAAAGAGGGGCAGGATCTCAAGACGGCATACGAAACATTCCTGGAAATTTTGAAAATTGAACCTACCAACTCTGAAGCCTTAAATGAGGTGGATGACATCCGGAACACGTTAGAGTCCCGGTCCAAAAGAATCTATCGGGAAGCGATCATTGCTGAATCTTTAAGCCTCTTTAGCGATGCTAAAGAAAAGTTACAGGAAGTTCAGCAGATCTCACCGACGGATAGCGAGTACTATAAAAAGGCCAGCGATAAGCTGAAAAATTATCTGGAGTAATCATGCGATTAAAAGCTTACGCCGCCCAAACCCACCAAGGTCCTTATCTTCAGGTAAATGAAGATGGTTATGAGTTTGACTTTGAAAATGATCTTTACATGATCTTCGATGGCTTCGGTGGTTCAGGAGTTGGTGATCGCGCCACAGAGAAACTTAAACAGGAGATCAAATCCTTTTATACTCAGCTTTCTCATGATCCTAACGCTACCATGCCTTTATATTACAACCCTCGTAATTTGTTGGAAGGGAATGCCGTTCTGAATTCCATGATGAATGCTCATCAGAATCTTTTAAAAAGTAATCAGGAAAAACCGGTAAATCAAAGGGCCGGGGCCAGCGCGATTGTTGCCGTAAAAGCTGAAAGTCTTATGATTCTGGTTGGAGTCGGTAATTGTTGTGCTTACCATTTTCGCCAGGGGAAGCTTGTGAAGGTGCTGGCAGAAGATAGTTTTCAATCACTTTCGAAAGATGAATTCGAGTCCCGTTTTAGAACTGCCCCGATGAATGCTTTGGGAATGTATCCAGAAATGGGTTACCAACTCCGTGAAGTCCGGCTCTCAGAAGGAGATAAGATTATTCTTCTTACGGATGGTGTTTACCCACAACTGAGCGATGATGAACTCCTCTATGCTTTAAATAAATCCTCTCCGGATGCCACCGAGAGAATAAATGACCTACTAAAATTATCCAACTCTCGAGGCAACAGCGACAACCAAACGGCAGTCATTCTCGAGTTTTAAGCACTTTTTCATTCCCATATAGGCCTATGGGCCACTATAATTTTTATGGTAGCTCATAAGGAGAGATTCAGGGATGAACCATAAAGTACTTTTGGCCGATGACAGCCTTACCATTCAGAAAGTCATTAAGATAACTTTGGCCAATCAGCCTTATGATATTATTGATTGTCCTTCCGAAGATGATCTGTTCCATCAACTCCCAATCGTTAAGCCTAAATTAGTTTTTCTTGATTTCAACCTATCTGAAAAATACACGGGCTACGAACTTACAACGAAGATCAAATCACTTTCTCCTTCGACGAAAGTCCTTCTGCTTCTTGGAACTTTCGATACCGTTGATGACGGAGCGATGGAGAAGTGCGGAGCTTCAGATAAAATTGTTAAGCCTTTCGATTCCAATAAGTTCATTGCCATCTGTAAGCAGCTCATCGAGACTTTCGCTGATGAGGAGATTCCTTATCCTGAAGACAAAGTAGAAGAGACAAAGGATTCTTTCGCTTCAGATGATGAAGAAGACCAATGGACAGTGAGTCACTCCACCGAGCAAAAATTCGCAGAACCTGTTAGGGAATTAGATAATTCCTTTCCTTCAATTCAGAACGCCCTTGATAAGGAAGTTTCTGATTGGGGAATGAGTGTTCCGGGTGTTATTAACGAAGAGTCATCACATGAGATTCAGGTTGATCTTCCTCCTGTAATCGGCGAAGTGAAGTCACTTGATGAGCACCGTGCTGCCACTCAAGCAGTTCCAAATCCTTATGAAGCAAAATTTCCTGAAAATGATGACCTGGATTATCCAGACATGGGTGGGCCGGTTAAGGCTGAGCCTGTTAAGGAAAAGCCTTCGGCACAGTTTATTTCTCTGGAAGCCTTAAATGATACGCCGATTGAACTTGAAGGGAATTACGTTCCAGAGGAAACGGATGTAAAGAGCATCGAAGATCAGATTCGCGATGAGGTAGAAGAAAACTTATGGCAAGCCGATGAGTTTGAGGATCTTAAAAAAGAAGTCTCGCAAAAAATCGAAGAAGTGAAGAGCAACTATCAGCCAAGCATCAATGATTTTGATGAGTCACTTTTTAAGCCACTCGACAGCAATGAATCCATTGATTGGAATGAGTCGGAAAGTTTCTTTACTCCTGAGAAACCGGTAACTCCAGTCGCCACTCAAACTTCCGCTGTCCACATTGATATGGAAGAACTCAAGGCGCAGATGGAAGAGATGGTAAAGAAATACGTCAAAGAATATATGGATCAGTATTTCCAAAAAAATACGGAGAAGATCGCCTGGGAAGTTATTCCTGATCTGGCAGAGAATCTCATCCGGCAGGAACTCTCTAAAATCAGCAATAAAATCATTAACGATCAGCCCTGAGAACTTAATCTCAGGCTTCCGTTATAGACGCGTGTGATTCGGGTGTCCCGGCAGATTTCAGCTTCTCCGTGTTCTCCTAAGCCTTGAAAAATTCCTTCAATGACTTCCTGACCTTCAGTGACTCTAACCATTTGGTTAAGGTGTCCACAGCGCTTGAGCCACTCACTCCTAAGAGCAGAAGTTTCTTGAAAACGGTTCGCATGTATATAATCCGCTAGCTCTCGGGCCCAGGTTTTTTTATCAAGATCAAAAGGGCCTGGAAAAATGCTTCCGAACTGAGGGTCCTCACAATAAAGATTGATCCCAATGCCTGCGATTAAATTGTTCTGACTTCCCTGGACGAGAATGCCACCACACTTTCGGTCGCGTTCATCCCACAAATCATTGGGCCACTTCAGTCTCAACTTGCGACCCTTGTGTTCAAAGAACTGAGCGATGATCACCGAGAGCTCCAGAGCGGTGTAGCTTAAAACCTTATGAGGAGCAATACTCAGAGAGAAGCAAAGTGTTCCGGGTAAGGCCTGCCATTTGTTTACGCCGCGGCCACGTCCGGCAGTTTGATTTTCACAACTTACCAGAAGGGAAGAATCAGTTCCCAGCTCTAATTGTTCTTTAAGCACATCTTGTGTAGAATCACACTCAGTCACATGTATATGTTTAATCATTCGAGGTCCCCATGTCTTTAATCAAAAGAAGCACTCCACGTCCTATCAAGTTTACTCCCGGAATCAACCCTTATGCCTATGGCTCGGTGATGGCAGAGTTTGGTAATACGAAAGTGCACATTACAGCTTCTGTTCAGGAGTCTGTCCCGCCTTTTCTCAAGGGCAAAGGTCAGGGCTGGGTGACTGCTGAGTATGCTATGCTCCCTTCCTCTACACATACCCGCTCTGATCGGGAAAGAAAAGGTGCCTCAGGGCGCACCCAAGAAATTCAGCGTTTAATCGGCCGTGCTTTGCGCTCGATTGTGGACATGAAAAAACTAGGCGAGCGTTCTATTCTCATTGATTGCGATGTCATCGTAGCTGATGGAGGAACGCGCACGACTTCCATTTCAGGTGCCTATATTGCTTTAGAAATTGCCGTGAGACGTCTCTTGAAAGAAGGTCTCTTAAAAGAAAACCCGATTAAAGAAGGATTGGCCGCCATCTCGATTGGTCTCACTAAAGATAATGAAGTTATCGCAGACTTAAACTACGAAGAAGATTCTAGCTGCGGCACTGATATGAATATCGTCATGACTTCTGGCGGGAAGTTTGTTGAGGTTCAGGGAACCGCCGAAGGTGAACCATTTTCTATGGAGCACTTGCAATCATTACTTGCCTGCGCTCAAACGGCCCTTCAAGTGGTTATGAAAGAGCAGCAAGCTGTATTGGAAAAGTTCTAATGAAATCTTTTATTCTGGCTTCAGGAAACGCTCATAAGGCGGAAGAGTTTAAAGAACTCTTTCATGGGGTTTTACAAATATCAGCAGCTCCTAAAACCTTAGAGGTTGATGAGACGGGAAAGACCTACACGGAAAATGCTTTCTTAAAGGCCAAGGCTTACTATGATACTTATCAAGTGCCGGCCTTAGCGGATGATTCGGGATTAAATATTGAAGCTCTTCCAGAGATCTTAGGAGTTCAAAGTGCCCGCTTTGCGCCTGAATTTTCTGATTACAAAGATAAGTGCCAAAAAGTCATAAGTCTTTTAAGTGAGAAAGAAAATCGTCAGGCCTATTTTGTCTGTGTTCTTTGTTTCTACCTTTCGCCTGAAGAAGTTTATTTTTTTGAAGGCCGGGTTCACGGAACGATTGGTTTTGAGCTCAAGGGCACTCAAGGATTTGGCTACGATCCTATTTTTATTCCTGAGAGAAAAGAAGAGGACGGGAAAAGTTTGGCCGAACTTCCTGAGTGGAAAAATGAATTTTCGCACAGGGCCAAGGCAAGTCAATCCGCTTTAAACTTCTTTAAAGAATCAATGGACAAATCGTCTAAGAAGCATTAAAAATATGTCTCACGAATTGTTCGGGGTGTAGCGCAGCCTGGTAGCGTATCTGCTTTGGGAGCAGGTGGTCGTTGGTTCGAATCCAATCACCCCGACCACTTTTTTAAAATCATTCAAATAAAAAAGCCTCCTTTCGGAGGCTTTTTTTTTCCTTCATGATCTACTGAAGCTTACAAATTTCTTTCACAGTTGGTAGCGGAACTCCCTTCATCTTAACCTTCGTTGTGATGTGGAGATCGTTATTTTTAAACTGATAAGTCGATTGAGAAACTTGTTTCCCGATGACTGCGCCGTCGTAAAGAAGAGTGGCCTTTAGATCCACAATGAACTGATCACCTTTACAGTGACTGACGAAGTTTCCTTCGGCGACACTGTCAGAAGTTGGCATTGACTGTACCGTGATGCCATCCGCAATATAATCGGTGGTGTAACCATCTTTAGTAATGATGAAACCGTCTGGGGTTTTTTCGATTGTTCGTGAAGCAGTCATGCTCCCTCGCTTACAAAGATATTCTCCAGAGAGGTCAGGGCAGGCCAGGGCCGTAAAAGAAATGAAAAGGCTTAAAAGAATGAGATAGCGCATAATCTTCCTTTGTTATGATTTTCAAGATCTAATTTATTTAGTCTCTCCAATCGGAAACAACAAAGTCAAGATAAGCGGTATCAAACCCAATCGAAGTCTAAATGAACAGGGCAATAAGAGCGACTAATCCCACAAGGAAAGAGACTCCGATAATCTTTCGATAACTCTTTACTGTCCACGCCAGGTAGATACCGGTGAGTAAAAGAAGAATTAAGGATATCCCAAACGCTGCTTCGTAGTACTTTGCAATCCTTGGTCCATGACCTTTATGCAGTTCCATCAAACGATTCAATAGAGAAGGAGTAATCTTAGTTACGATCACTTCACCATCAACAATCCTGGCCGTGTAGTGAACACGGTTGGCCGGACGGAAAATAAGCTCATTTGGGTTTTCTTTGATGTATTCAAAATCAAAGTCAATTTGATTGTCTTTAAAGAGGCTTCTGAAAAACACTTCTTTATCTTCAATTGGGTTTAATGTGTGAACGCGGAGAACTTCCTGCTTTTCAGCGGTGCCCTTGACGTTCAAAAGGTAAAGAGAGCCAGAAAGAGGAATAATAATCAGGAATGGAATGAAAAGACCTGACAGAATTAAATGAAGATTGAGAATCGCTTTACGTATGTTCATGGGAAAATACTCCCATTATTTACAAAATATTTCTAGGATTAATTTTGAATGGCCATCCAATCGAAAGTAGATTGAACCGAACCGTCTGAATTATTAGGCGAAGCCCAGCAAACGACCTGATATTTTAACTTCGAGAGTTTCGTGTACCCACAGTAACTGGCATCCATGGTGTTTCCGTCTGCATGAGCATAGTTGGCATCTCTTTCTGAGACGATAAAATGAGGATCGGCGCCAAGAGGATCAAAGCCATGATCCTGAAGATTAATGATCGCCTGGTTACTGACATCATTAGGGCCTACCACATCTTTTCCTGAAGCGACTTTGACCGGGCTTACTC
>JAEYUK010000335.1 GCA_023432655.1 Pseudomonadota bacterium
CACGAGATGCTCGCCAAAAAGATGCCATCATGTCGGCCATCTTCAATTGGTTAGAAAATAAGAACTATGTCCTTAAAGATAATGCTGAATCATATCTCGCGGGTTCAGTGATTTTTGCCGCTCGGAAAACCTTCCTGTGGCCATTAATCCAGAGGACACTTAAGATTGAAGATTTTTCTAAAGAAGTTCCACCTCGAATGCTTAGAACCGTTCAAATTATGAATACCTTGGGTGCTGTACTCCTTGAAGAACTCCAGAAAAAGGATGCTCAATTTGAAGCGAAAAACGGTGTACCCATGACCTATATGGATTTTGCTCAAACTCTTGAGGAAATGCGAGTGGAAGACCTAAGTCTCTATCAAAATAAGAAAACACGAAAGCTCGCTAAAATTCATAAACTCATTCGTCCGCGAAAGTAATCTTAGAAGTGAGTTATGATAAATTCAATTCGTCGGTTTTGAGCGCGCCCTTCGGCAGTGTTATTGGTTGCCACGGGAGATTCGGCTCCTCTACCAACAGCTTCTATGCGCATATCTTCAATGCCGCGAGCTTTAAGTTCTTCCTTTACGGCCACGGCCCTAGCGGTTGATAAATCAAGGTTCCCTTCATAGTCACCAGTATTATCAGTAAAGCCTTCAATCTTGGCAGTGACCTGAGGAAACTCTTTAAGGGCATTGGCAATTTCTTCAATTTCTAATTGGGAGCCTGGTAATAATTCCGTTGTCCCTGTAGCAAAATTTAATGTGTCGAAACTAAATCGTTTAGGTAATTCATTTCGAGCTCCATTCCTTAAAAAATCTGAAAGCTCGCTCATGCTGGTGGCGGGAGCAACTACTTCAGGCATCACTTCCATTTGTTGGGCCGATGTATTGGAACTGATGACCGGTGCTCTTTCCGGAAGAGCGGATTCACGGCGATCAATAGTCCACCATGCTCCTCCCAAGATAAACAGGGCGAGCACTCCCAATGCGGCCCAAGTGCTTGTATAAGACTTACCTGGGCCCGCAACAACCCTATAGTGAGCTTCAGAAGGAATGCTCTTTTTAACCGCCGTTTTTAGCCCGGTAGGAGCAACACGTGCATTAGCTAAACCACCGGGCATGAAGCCTGCCAGATAATTTTTTTGTTGTCCCAGATAGGCCACAAGGTCCCTTGGGGTCAGACCTTCATTCTTCACTTTTTTGCCGATGACTCCCATCACCACAGGAGCAATGAGACTCATGATTTTAGTGATAACGGAAGAACTCATGCCGGTCTTATTGCCTAGATTATCTGTGACTGAAAGGAGACCATTTCCGAAAATTTGTCCGAGGGCTTCTTCACCTTTTCGCATATACTCCGGATCATTCAAATTGACATCGGAAGGGACTTCAATGCCATCTTTCTTAACGACCGATAAGAGTTGTTCGGCACCTTCCTGCGAAGAGCCTTTTTTGACTAATTCGAGAAGGAATGTGGGGATGACCGAGCGCAGGCCTATTTGGATTTTGTCCGCAGGCTGTCCCAAGCTGTTACTGAATTTCTTGATAAAATCAGGAGTGAGGAAATTTTGTGTGGTGTTGAGAAGATTGTCCGCTGTTGCCATAGGATCCTCCTTTAAAGCCCCGGAAAAGAACTAGGCCATGGTTGCATCATTTAAAGTATGCAAGGAGTATTCCAATAATAAGTAAGCTTTATGGTTTAGTATCGAGTGAGAAAATAAGGCTTTTGGTGTAAGCCAAAAGCCTTGGGATTTTGAATTTTAGCGGATAACAGTTCTTAAAATTTGTTTGCAACTCTCAAGATCCGGCATACCTGCGCTGTAACTGCTGTCGCCCAGGATGACCCCTCGATTTAAATCAAAAAGATAATAAAGAGCGTTTGACTGCTTCATACAAACAACTGGTTCATTGTACTCAGGCAGAGTTTTTGAACACTCTGAACGATTTGCGTGTCCTGCTTGGTAGGAACTAGAGCCGACCACAGTGAAGGCCGGAAGTTGAACAGGATAAAAGAGTGCGTTTGATTGCTTAGCACAAGTGTACTTAGAGTACGGACGAGGCAGGGAAGATCTACATTCATCAATCTGTGCATAGCCTGCTTGATAAGAAGTTGATCCTACTACTGCACCTGTTTTGGCATTAGAAGTGTAATAAAGAGCATTGCTTTGTTTGAAGCAAGCGTACTCATCGTAAGCTCCCGGAAGGGTTGCCTGGCAGCTTTGAAGGTCCGCATATCCTGCTTGATAACTAGTCGAACCAACAATTTCGAAACTCACCCGGTCTGTTGGATAGTAAAGGCTATTACTTCTCTTAGAACAAATAAGCTGAGATTGAGGTTGTGGCTCGTATGGAGGGTAGGGGGTTGGTTCTTGTCCAGGTCCGTCCATACGAATCGTACGTATGGCCTGGTTAATATTTCTCAGGAGAGTTTGCTTCTCTTGAGGACTTAGATAGCGGTGAGAATTTTCTCTGGTGATCAAGTGATTTAGTTCTTCAAGTTTTTGTTCAATCCGAAAGTCGATTCGTTCGGCCTGAGCAAAAGCATTTAAACTAAGAGTGAAGAGTAAGAAAGAAATTGTCGCTCTCATTGATTCTCCTTGAGGTGATTACTCGAGAATCTAATCCTTTTGTTTCGCCGTCAATTCGAAGATAGAAATTGAGATATTTTTACAAGGTCGGGATGACATTTTGATACCAGATGGGAGTTTATGACTTAATTGCATCTTAAGAGGCCAGCGTTATCCCATCGACGCATACTTGGGTCATGAGTATGACTGTGTATGAAGACCAACGAAATAAGCTTCCTCCCATCATTCTTGCTGGCTACTTCACCTTGTTTGCGGTGATTTATTTTACCGGCTTTGATGCTGCTCCTTCGGTGAGTTATTTTTGGCGCTTCGGTGTATTTTTACTTTCAATGGGAGCCGCAGCGGCTTCTCTGAATAAGTGGAAAATGTATTGGCCCATCATCGGACTCGGCATTCTCTTTTTAGTTATTGTGTAACTCGCCGTCACCTTGACCGCTACTTATGATTTTTTTAATACTCCAGGGAATGTAGGCTTTGGAACGTTTCTTTCCTGGCAGCAAGATCATGGGCCTTTTTATATAGTTGGTTTCAAAATTCGAGCGGTGTGGTTTTTTATTCACGTCCTCGCGGTCGGGTTCTGGTTATGGGGAAGACCTCGCGACATCGAAAGCAGGGATAGGAAAACGTTGAGAGAGTTATTCTTATTTCGTGAGAAGAGTAATAGTGCTTAATAAGTGACTTTCGCCGGCGGAAGTAGGGAAATAAAAAAGCCACCTTGCGGTGGCTTGAATTTTATAATTTAAAGTGGCGGGAGAGACGGGACTCGAACCCGCGGCCTTCTGCGTGACAGGCAGACGTTATAACCAACTTAACTACTCCCCCGGAGTCTGTAAATGTTCAACAACTATAAAGATTTGATGCTTACCCGTCAAGAATATTTCCTTAAAAAAAGATAATTTTTCTCCGCGTTATTATGGCCACCCTAAGCGCCTGTGTTATGATTTTACGACTTAAAAGGATATTAAATGAAAACCGTTTTTATTACCGGCGGAACTACTGGAATTGGAATGGAGCTCGCCAAATTCTACTCCCGGCACGGTTGGAAAGTAGGGGTATGTGGTCGTGATCCCTTGAAATTTGAAGAAAACTTTGAAACCCAGAAGGAAAATATCACCTTTTACCAGGTGGATGTCTCCTCTCGAGAGGAAGTTAAAAAGGCCATTTCTGATTTTGCCACTTCCCTTGGACTAGATTTGTTGATCGCTAATGCGGGGATTGGCTACGCTCATAAAACAAAGCTCCCGGACTTTGAGTGGAGTTATAAAATGGTTCAAGTGAACCTCCTGGGCGTCATGTACGCTTTTGAAGCCGCGATGGATGTCATGGTTCCGCGTGGAAAAGGGCATCTGGTGGCAACTTCTTCAGTGGCAGGTCTTAATGGGCTTCCTGGGGTTTCGGCCTATAGTGCGACTAAGGCCGCCGTTTTAAAATACTGTGAGTCTCTTCATTTGGATCTTCGGCAGTTTAATATTAACGTGACGGCCATATGTCCGGGATTCGTAGATACTCCGCTTACTCGGGCCAATCATCATCCCATGCCTTTCTTGGTGGAAGCACCGAAGGCCGCTACATTGATTGCCAGGGCGATTGAGAAAAAGAAAATGGTTTATTCTTTTCCTTTTTTCTTCTTTTTGATTGTTAAGTTTCTTAGCCTCCTTCCTCGCACTTGGTACCGGGGCTTAATGAGTATAAAAATGTTTAACTATAGTAAGGATTAATTTATGAAAATCGTATTAATGAGTCTTTTAGGAATGTTTCTTTTAGTTTCTTGTCAGGATAAAACTCCCACTCCTGAAGTGACTAAGGCCGAGTCTCAAGCAGAAGCCACTGTTCCTGCAGCAGAAGAAGATTGTGATGAAAAGGCCAAGAAACCAATTGAGATTAAAGAAGAAACGATCAGTCTTTCCGGCAACACCGGCTGCACTCTAGAATAACAGTCTGTAAAATTTATCCGCTTTATGCTTCTTAAGTTGGGTTTGTGGTAAATAGCACTCATACCATAAATCCTCTTAAGGAGTCGTTATATGAAAACTCTTGCTGCCCTTTT
The DNA here is from genome assembly GCA_023432655.1 of Pseudomonadota bacterium. Lineage (GTDB taxonomy): Bacteria > Bdellovibrionota > Bacteriovoracia > Bacteriovoracales > Bacteriovoracaceae > Peredibacter. Next base: position 4,617 of record JAEYUK010000335.1, read on the forward strand.
GATTACTCTTTCATCATTCTCGGCTTTCAGTGCCAGCGTTGACACTACCATTGCAAAAATTGAAGCTGATCGCGAAGCTGTTTGCTCACGCACAAGTACTAGCGCTTTTAATTTTTGCACAGGACCTGCTACCTACGAAGCACGTGTCTGTTACTCTACGGTGACTTATTCTTGTTATGCTTCGGATGAAGATTTCACAGTTAAACTTCGTGTAAGAGATTCTCAAAAAGGATCGAAAGTAACTAAAGTTACTTTCAGCAAGTAATTTAAAACCAGCTTTGAATCTGCTCCGTGATAATGTGATAGGAGAATAGTGCCATCCATATCACGGAGATTGTGATTCCCATTCCTGTTAATATCAAAATCAGGTCTTCTTCCAGTAATCCCACACAAATAAGAAATATACTTAGGGCCGGAATCAAATTAGAGAACGGTATTGGCAGCGGTAAAGATAAAAACGCCGCCGAAAGAACGATGGCAAACCCACAGACAATCCTCGCAAAACGGCTTTGTGTCACGGGATGTTTGAAGGTGGAAATCCGCGAAGTAAAAGCGCTAAAGCGTGAAGCCGCTTTATAGATGTACTCAAACTTTTCGTGGGTAATAATCAGGCCCTTCATCTTTTTCGTCAAAACAGGTTTACCCCAGATCATGAGTCCAATACCTTGAAGAAGCACAATAATTCCTAAAATACTGGATAGCCCGGGAATAGGGATGGGTTGCATAAAAGGAAGAATAGCAACTAAGCATAGGATGAGCAGAGACTCACCTTCGACGTGCTGTACGATATTACCCAAAGTAATGTGGGGGAGATCTCGGACTTCTTCCAGCGCCTTCATTAGCCGGTCGCTCATTTATCTTAATCCATGGTTAACGACTAATTCATTTAAAATGAATTTTAACTTATTTGTTATTGTATTATTTTAGCCCATTAATGTGTGATTCATTGTCAGGACCTTTGTCAGGGTAATAGAATAACAGACAACTTAGAATTGAGGAAACCATTATGCATTATGAAACGTCGCTTGCTGTCTGGATTGCCTTTGTGGTGTTTATCCTGGCAGTTCTATTGTTGGACCTGGGAGTCTTCCATAAGAAGTCCCATACCGTAGGCTTTAAAGAGTCTATTATCTGGTCAGGAGTCTGGATCGCTCTGGCCTTGGTCTTTAGTGTAGTTATTCTGTACTGGCGCGGTCAGCAGGACTTCATGCTCTTTATAACAGGGTATGCGATCGAAAAATCCTTGTCGGTGGATAACCTATTCGTCTTCCTGTTGATTTTTGGATATTTCAAAATTCCTAATCAATACCAACACAAGGTTTTATTCTACGGAATTTTAGGTGCACTTGTAATGAGGGCCATTTTCATTTGGGCCGGTATTGCGGTGATTGAAAGATTCACTTGGGTAATCTATATCTTCGGGGCCTTCCTTGTCCTCTCCGGTGTAAAGAT
>JAEYUK010000323.1 GCA_023432655.1 Pseudomonadota bacterium
CCAGGAGCCACAAGCTTCTTTCGGAGGGTTAAAGCTGTTAGTCAGACCATGAATCTTTTCTAAGTCTTTTCCATGGGCATCATGCTCAAACATCATGCGATTTATAGGCATCCCTGCCTGAGTGCCATGGCCGGCATTAATCATTGGAAACAGAATATTTTCTTCTTTCATCATATGAGAGAACAACTCATCAGTTATATTCTGCATAAGTGCTGCCAGACCGTGAGGACAATCTATGTGGTCGTGATGAACCCTCTCAATTTTATCAGCTAAAAATACAAGTTCAGGTAAACGTTTTCGTAAATCATCATGATAGCGCTTAACAATGAAGGCCGTAATCTCATTCAAAGGTCTTGTTTCTTCGGCCGAAATGCCCTCTTTTGTTTCCAAAACTTTCAGAGTGGCCATGATTTCCCCTATGTTAAGGCTTCTTTCTGCACAGGCATCTTTTAAGTTTTTTTTACCGCCACAACAAAAGTCGAGTCGGTTCTTTCTGAAAAGTTCACTTGCCATTGGTATTTTTAGTACAATGTCTGAAAGTGATTCATTAGCATAATCCATAATTACTCCTTTATTTCCCAACTTAATAGTCGTTGTTCGCCTTCTAGTTTTTGAATGTCAGTAATGTCCTGGGACATCTCTATAACTCCTTTATAGTTTCCTTCTTTATTTCTTAGAGCAAAGTATCTGATGTGGATGACTCTTCCTTTAAACCTAATCCAGAATTCTGCTTCATCCTTTGTCCCTTTTTTAAATTCCTCGAGGATTTTTAAAACGGTTCCGACACTCTTCGGTGGATGGCAGAAGCGAACTTCCCGACCGATGATTCCGGCGCTTCTTGGAAAGACTCGATCTTCACCGCGATTATAGAAAAGCACTCGATCATTCTCATCAACGTAGGTCAGATCAACTGGCATGAATTTTAAAAGAAGATTAATTTGTTCCTGATTGAGGTACCCTTCTTCCAAATGGAAGGCCCCCATAGGACTACTGCCGGGTTTTGAAGTTTTGTTTTCAGAAGAAGCCGCATGTTTTTCATAGAGAGGCAATTTCTCATTAAGCATCCATCCAATTTCCTCATCGCCTTCCTTCATCTGGAGCCAATCTTCTTCAGAGAGAAGCTCCAGGGCATAAGGGAAAAGACGCATTTCTTCTACCATGGCAAGCCGTTGCATCTCACCTGTAATAATTCTTATATCCTGATCCAGCCCTAAAATATTTTTGGTTTCTATCTTCTGTCTTACAGCCCTTAAAAGATCTCGATTTGCATCATGGAAAGACCACATCCCCTGGCTAGGTCCGGTCCAACCATACTTTTCCAGATAAGGGAAAAGTTGATTTTCTTTACGAGCATATCTCTTCTCAACCTCACACAACTCGTTAAATAGATTAAAAAACTTCTGAAATTCCTGTTCTGGATTCGTCTCATCAAGTTCTCTTAAAATTTCCTGAAGATAAAAGTTTTCATCGAAATAGACTTTTACGGGATGGCCCTCGGGAAGTATTTGTACGTATTCTGGATAAGCGTTCTCTGATGATTTCATATGTTACGATTCCTCTTAACAAGCTCTTGTAACTACATTAATTCACTCCGGCCTACTAAATCCGTGACCACAGTCATGTTTTTAGGAAATGAGTTTTCTTATGATGGGTTTATTACTAAAAAGGAATTTTCGATGAAAAAGTACGAGTCATTGAACTTTATTGATTTTGAATCTCTCCTTACCTCTGATCAAAAAGAGATACGAGATTCTATTCGTAAATTCGTGGATGATGAGGTTTTACCTCTGATGCAGGATTCTTTCAGGCAGGAAACCTTTCCCAAAGAACTCATTAAACGCTTTGCTGATCTGGGTCTTCTAGGGGCCAACCTGAAAGGCTATGAGTGCGCAGATATTGATACTGTTTCATACGGATTAGTGATGCAGGAAATAGAACGGGCCGACTCCGGCATTCGCTCCTTTGTCTCTGTCCAGGGTGCTCTGTGCATGTACCCCATTTATGCCTATGGAAATGAGGAACAAAAACAAAAATACCTTCCTCCCATGGCCCGAGGAGAAGTTATCGGCTGCTTTGGTTTGACTGAGCCAGATTATGGTTCCAATCCCGGTGGCATGATTACCACAGCTACAGAGACCACTAACGGTTATGTTTTAAATGGAAATAAAATGTGGATCACCAATGGTTCCATCGCTGATATTGCCATCGTGTGGGCCAAACTTAATGGTGTGGTAAGGGGCTTTATCGTAGAGAAAGGAACTCCGGGTTTTAGTACCACTTTAATGAAAGGCAAGTTCTCTCTTCGAGCTTCCATTACTTCTGAACTTCATTTTGAAAACTGCAAGATCCCTAAGACCAACATTCTTCCTGGAGTTGAAGGGCTTAAAGGTCCTCTTGGTTGTTTGTCCCAGGCCCGCTTTGGTATTGCCTGGGGTGCGATTGGTGCCGCCAATGCTTGTTATCATGAAGCCCTAAACTATGTCTTAAACCGACCTATGTTTAATAAACCGCTGGCCGGTTACCAGTTAATTCAAGCCAAGCTTGCCAAGATGGTCCAGGAAATTTCTAAGGCCCAATTACTCTCCTGGCATTTAAGTCAGCTTAAAGAGCGGGGAGAACTTAAGCCGGCACAGATCAGTCTGGCCAAGATGAATAACGTGAGAATGGCATTGGATGTGGCCCGTGAGGCCAGGGATATGTTGGGTGCGAATGGTATCATTGATGAGTACCCGGTCATTCGCCATTTACTAAACCTTGAAACGGTTAATACCTACGAAGGGACTGAGGATATCCACCGTTTAATTATTGGACGTGAGGTTACTGGCATCCAGGCCTTTAACTAGAAGACCCCTGAGATGCTCCAGGTAAAACCTCCATCGATCCATTGTCATTCATATCTTTCACAATGGCCGATGCCTTTTGAAAGAACTCTTCTACAGTTTCAGGTGTTACGTCCTCAGAAGAATTTTTTACTAATCCATGCTCGGTTAAAACCAGATGAACAGTGGGTTCAATATTATGTCGTTTGAGACAGTTTGAAACACACTCCAGGGGACAGCCATCAAGGGCCAGTATTTTCTCAGATTTCTGGGCGACCTTAACCAGAGATGTAACATCCCCTCCAACTCCAGCAATGCAGGACATCTTGGCGACACCGGAACGATCTAACTTCACAGCAACAGAATTGGCCAATTGCGCAACATTAGAACAACCGGAACAAGAATAAACGGTGACTTTATTAGAGCTCACAAGATTCTCCTTAAAAAACAGAGAATGCACCAGAAATGAGGGCTTTACCTTGACCCAAATCACGAAAAGAGTACTAGACAAACTTAAGAACCAAGTGTTTCATATGGCAAACAAATGTACCATTAACAGATAAAAGGTTAAACACGATGAACAAGAAGCTTATTAGCACTGTTCTCTTGGGCACCATTGGCCTAAGCGTACAAGCGCAGGAAACATTAGAAACCATCGAAGTCAAAGAAGAAAAAGAAGGCTCTTTTTCTGGATACTGGGAAGAAAACAAAGGGACTCAGATCTACTCGGGAAAGAAAAATACCGTTACAGATTTGAAACAAATTCCGGCCCTTCAAACTAACAACTATCGTCAGGCCACTTCTCAAACTCCGGGTCTATTAATCTCTGAGATTCCAAATGAATCTTTGGCGGCAATGACTTACCGGGGCCTTGGGAACCCTCACGAATCATTCAACATTCTTCTTCTTCAGGATGGTATTCCTGTGGCCGCAGATATGTTCGGCTACCCGGCCCACTATTTCTCTCCTGCCCTTCCGATGATGGATAAATTCCAATTCATCCGTGGTGGGGCCGCTCTTCATCACGGCCCTCAACCGGGTGGAGTTGTGAATTACATCTCTCACCCTTTAACTAAGGGCCAGGCGCTTTCAGGTAAAGTCGGTCTTACCTATGGCTCATACAACCTTCTTTCTACCAACAATGCGGTATACGGAAGTAAGGGTGACCACTCTTACGGTATTGAATACTATCGCCGTCAAGGTGATGGGCCACAGAGAGAAAATTCTGATTTCGCAGCTGATTATCTTCAAATCCGCGATCATATTTTCAAAGGCAAAAATACTTATAAAATTTCATTCAATGGTTACAACTCTGACCACGGTGAGTCTGGTGGATTCTCTAAAAGAGCAGGGGCCAATCTGAATGAATTTGGTGATGATCTTCACAAGGCTTCAAAAGAGCATGATCGTCTTAAAGTAACTCGTGCTCAACTCGCACTAGGTGTAGACCATAAAATTGATGAGAGCTCCCTTCTTGAAGCGACTATCTGGGGAACCGCCTATAACCGCTATTCGAAAAGACAAAACCGTGGGACAGCACCTGCTTTTGGCGGTATCTACAACGGCACCACAAACCAAATTACCGACCAAAGATATTATGGTTATAACGGCCAGTTACGTTATTTAAAGAATTATTCGGCCTTCGGGAATGAGCATACGTTCTCCGCTGGTTACCTTTACTACAACCTGATATCTCCTCTCGTTCAAGAAAATGGCGCGGGCCCTGCTTCTAATTCAGGAACCGTGACTAAAAGAGCTGATCGCGAAACACACACTAATTCCTATTTCGCTGAGAACCGTTTTTCTTTCGGAAAATTCATGATCACTCCAGGTGTGCGAGTTGAAAACATCCGTCAAATGGTCGATGAAAAAAAAGGTGGCATTCTTGGTGAAAAAGATAGAACTGAGAACGTCCCTCTTTTCGGCTTAGGGCTTTCTTATCACACTACCGATGAGTCACAAATCTACGCCAACGTTTCGGAAGGCTATAAACCTTTAACCTGGTCAGATGCTATTCCTACCAGTGTTACTGACTCTGTAGACAGCGACATTGAGTCATCAAAAACTTTAAACTCAGAACTCGGTTACCGCGGTCAGACTGATAAATTAAACTGGGACGTTTCCGCTTTCTTTATCCGCTACGAGAACAGAATCGCCAAAGTTGGAAATACTCTAACCAATTCCGGCGCCGGGACTCATAAAGGTTTAGATGCGGCCACAGAACTAAGGCTCTCCAATATTTTTGAAACGCTTAAGCCTTTTGGAGATTTCAACCTCTACGCCAACATCAGTTTACTTGATGCACATTTTACTAGTGGAGCTCTGAAAGATAAGACTCCTCAATATGCCCCTAAAACCATGACTCGCGTTGGTTTGATCTATAATAAAGAAAACCAACTGAAAGTGGCCCTTATGGGAGTGATCGTTGGCCGTCACTATGCTGACGACAATAATGGTGGTGCCAACAATGATTATGAAGTTCCTTCCTACACAGTGTTTGACCTCACTGCTGACTGGAACGTTAATCAAAACTGGATGCTTTCGGCAGGTATTAACAACCTTCTCGATAAGGAGTACTACTCGCGCGTAAGATCAGAGGGTGTCATCTGGGCACTTGATAGAAACTACTACGCTGGTGTTTCTTATAAGTTCTAATTGAATAAATAAAGGGACTGGGATTTATTTCCCGGTCCCTTTCATGATTTGTCCGATTTCTTTTTCTAAACTTTCTACTTCTTTATATCCCTTGATCATCTTCATTAAAATCTTCCCGTCTTTAACAAATAAAGTAGTTGGAAAATTTTCAATGTTCCTCATCTGAAATTCCAGGGCATCAACTCTCCTGGTGAATTCTTTCCCCAAGTCTTCCTGATATTTTGGATATTCATTCGAGGGCACCTCTTTATCCAGTAAGACCAGGAGAGGGAGTTCTAACTTCTGAGATATTTTTTTGATTTCATCTAAACCTTTACGGGATTTATTTTCAGTGGATGACCAAACGTAAATCAGAGCTTTTGGATTTTGATTCACAAAATCCTGCAGTTCTTTATCACCGATATGGTCCTTAAGGGGCTTAGGCTGAGCATACTGAGTGCTTTTCTTTCGGCAGCGAGGGCTTCTAAGAATGATTTCAACCCGGCCTTCTGGAGAGACCCGGCTTAAACCTGTTCCGTCAGACATCGGTTTAACCAAAATCCACTCGCCTACTTTTTCACCAGGCGAAGCAAAATACACATCGTCGCCCTCAAAGGAGCGTCTCTCCCATTCTCCACGGGCCTTCCACTCCTTTACTTGCTCCTTAACAACCTGACTGCAGGTGAGCTTATCTAAGGGTGAAGCATAAGCCGCGGGAAGTAAGAATAAAAACAATAGAAATTTCATTTTTTTATCATCTTCACTTTATCGAGAACTTTTTCATGAACTTCTATGGAAAAGCTTTCACCTTGCTTAAATTTAAAATCTTTTGGGAAAGAAGATTTCGGTAAGTAGTAGGTCTGTCCCAATGTATCGTGGACTTTGACCTGTTTATCGTTAAAGTCATTACCAATTTTTCCCCGAATAAGGACATCGTGACTTACTTCGGCCAGGGCCATTGATGAGAAAAAAACTAAGAATAAATATTTCATATTATTGCTCCGTCGCCCCTGTGGAAAGAATCTTTTTAAGTCTAGGTGTCATAAAGAGTTTTTCTTCCCCAGCAGGTCTTTCAGAAAAGTAGCCCTGATCCTTCGTGCAGCGAACAGCATCCGCATCTGATGGGCCACATCTTTCTGCCCGACATGAAGACATCCGGATGAATTTACCGCCACCCTCTTTTTGATCACAAACAACGTAACCCGTGCAAATACGACTTCGCCCTTTAGGTCCACACCCCGGACCATTAACGATTTTTCGAGGAAGATCACTTACCCATTTACAAGTATCGGCAATGTAGTTCCGAGGCGATTTTTCATCTTCATTTTCTTCAACCACTTGCACTTCTTCTGACGTTTTTTCTTTTTCAGTCAGGGCCTTGTCTTTCTTGGTGAGAACATCGCAGGACTTAGGCTTGGTGAGTTCATCCCATTCTTTTTTGTGAGACTCACTTAAAGCTCCTAAAACCTCTGCATGCTTTTGCATCTTAAATTTTCGATCAATGAGACAAACATTCGAAGCGGTCTCATCTTTTAGTTTATCCACCTGAGCTTCTGTGAGACAGACCTCAGGACTTTTCGGATAACGGGTACAAAGTGTCTGAAAAATTTCAAGAACCTTTTCGTGCCGGAGTTCTTCCTGAGCTTCCAGGAATTCCTTAACTTCAGAGGTCATTTCCTTTTCTTTATAGCGAGGATTTTTGGCCTCAAAGGCCACCTCTAAAGCTTCAAGATCTTTATTGAGTTTATCTTCGAGAATAGAGGCCACTTCATCGAGCCCCACTGTGGTACTTGAAGTTTCTTCTTTTGTATCATCCGCCGATGTCTCGGGTTTAACTTCGGGTTTAACCTCAGGCTTAACCTCAACTTGTACCTCAGGCTTAACTTCCACTTTCACCTCTGGCTTAACCTCTGGCTTCACTTCGCGGCCAGAGCGCTCACCTGCCACTTGTCGATTATTATCCTGAAGAGTCTGGGTCTTAAATTCTTCTTCTTTCTTACGTTGCTCTTCGGCACTTAATCCTTGTCGGGCCCAATCATTTTTCTTAGTCATAAGCCCCGTCACCACATTAATTTGTGATTTTCTTAAATTAGTCTGGGCGGGAGTGAGGCAGTGGGAGCGATTGGTCTTACAAGATTCCTGGTAAAGTTTTAGCTCTTGCTCCAAATATTTTGTCCAGGCCTCATTATGGGCCTTTACATAGTCATCGTTAGGTAGCTTATTAGTAAATTTATTAGTGGTACGCCATTTAAAGAGGACTTCTTCTCTTTCCTCTTCTAAAGCTTTCAACTTACTACTGAAATCTTCGGCAAAGGCCACGGAAGATAAAAGCAAAGAGAGTACTAAAAATTTGTTCATAAGCTATCCTTTAAACAGTAGAAACCTGTAAGGACTATCGGTTAAAGAAGCTTATTATTTGAATTTTTAAGTCTGAGAGAAAGACTAAGTTAATTAGAGAGTTTTACCCTGGTTTTCCGCATTGATTTGAGCATGGACATGCTCCCTTAGGGCGCGAAGTGTATGGATCGATTTTTTAACGTATTCATCGGCCTTACGTAGCCGAGTAATCTCGTCAGATAACTGTGGATGATTTCGAGACAACTGAGTCAGGGCCCGATTCAGAGAAGCATCTATTATCGAGAAGGTGTTGGCCAGATCATGAATGTACTTTCTAGTTTCATCGTGATTCATAAGTGCCTTTGTTGGGGAGATAAATCTCCCCAATAGGTTTATCGATACTAAAATGGTTTGTACATGGCCTCAAGGCAAAGAACAGTCGCGAAAATGGCAGCGGAGATAGGCACCGCAGCAATAAAGCGTGTCCATTTAGTCTCTTCTTTAAGGTGCATGTAGTAATAGGCCACCATGAAGGCCTTACCAACAGCGAGTAAAGTAAGAGCAGCGCCCTTCATAAACTTGGTGATGCCTGGAATTTCAGCAACCCAAATTTCAATCCCTGTTAAAACTGCCAACCAAAGGAAAATCCAAAGATATTCTTTTTTGTGGCTTTTGTGTTCGTGAGTTTGTGCATGATTGTCAGACACGGTTACTCCTTAGTAGTTGGACGATTAATTAAAAGTCCCACATCAATCATTAGTTTATTTATGTCGTTTTCTTCAAATGAATAATAGCCCCGTACACGATTAGCATCATCAACTAGAACAATTTTTTCAGAATGGGCGATATCAAACAAGTCCTTAGGATTTTGCTCTACTCCCACCTTGAAACCATCACGATAGAGCTTGAACATTGCCTCTTTGTCGTTTCCAGTTAAAAAAGTCCAGGTAAATGGATTAGCATCGTGCTTACGAGCTAGATCAAAAAGTACTTTCTCATTATCGTGATCAGGATCAACAGTGAAAGTCACAATCGCAACTTTTCGGCCGGTGCCTCTCACACGTTTTTGAACTTTCTCTAAATCCCCTAACATTTTTGGACAAATAGTAGGACAGCGAGAAAAAATGAAATTTGCCAGGTAAACACGGCCTTTCAGATCTTTAGAACCAAAGCGCTGACCATTCTCAGAGATAAGCTCAAAATCCGGAACTTCAGAAATAATCGGATGCTCTGGTGGAAGTGAGCGGTTCAGTGAACGGTAAATCGGATAGGAAAAACCGAAAACAAGAAAGCAAATCCAGAATATTTTCGAACGAACGAGGTTTTCCACCACGTTCGTTTGTCGAATAAATTCTGGCCGAGTTGCAGTGTTCATTATTTCTTACCGCTCGCTTTATCCATAAGCTCATTGCGCTTGTCTTGGTTGTTACGTAGCTGACGGAGATCTTCTACATAATAGGCCAGGGCCCATAGCTCCTCATCTGTAACAACGTCTTTCCAACCCGGCATACCTGAACCAGTTACACCGTACATAAGACGCTGAACGATTGAAGGAACGTCCGTAATGGAACGAAGATCATGGTAAGTGAAATCTGGAGGAAGAATTTTATAATTATATTCTCCGTCCTGAGCTTTAAGCTGAAGAAGGTCCGCTCCAATATCAACAGTTGTTCCTAATTCTTTTGCCCAAGCACTCACTTCTTGTTTAGAAGCATAGCCGCGGTGACACTGAATACAATAAGCCGTCACGTGATAAACCTTACGACCTTTTTCAATCGCCTGGTGACGGTAAGTTTCTCCAAATGGATCTTTTGGAAGCGGGAACTTCTCGCCTACTACTTTATCTTCGCCTTCCCATGTTTCAGGAGCGTAAGTCTTGATGTACTGAATAACAGCATTTAAACGCTCATCAGAGATATCCCATGGGAGCATAGCTGTCCCAGGAAGTCCGTGACGAATGATTCTCGCAAGATCCTCATCGTGTGGGAGTTCGCCATAATTTACCCAAGGAAATTTATAAAGACCTTGAGTGAAATCACGTGGAGGTGGAACGAGGCCGATAGCTGCTGGGCCATTACCTTTTCCATCCATTCCATGGCACTGGATACAATACTCAACATAAGTCGTGTAACCAAGATTTAGAGTTTTAGCACTGACTTCTTTTCCGGCAAGAATCTTGCCCTCTTTAAAAGGAGATTTCTCAACAACACAAGCCGTTGAGAGGAAAAGTGCCATCATTGAAACGAGGATAAGTTTCATCATCAATTCCTTTATAAAACAAACAACATTAAATACATAAACAGCCAAACCACTCCAAGAAAGTGCCAGAACTTCCCAACGTTAATCAGTTTAAGTTCAGTCACCGCTTCAGGCTTTCTGAAAATGAGATGCCCAAGCCACATCAGAGTAATAAGACCTAAAACAATGTGAGCAGCATGAATCCAGGTAAACGCATACACCATGGAGGGAACCTGGCCGTTTGAAACCAAAATCCCTGAAGCCTTAAGTGCTCCCCACAGATTCCATTGAAGAACCAGGAAGAGAACGCCCAAAGCCATTGTGGCCACCCAAAAAAGTTTCCGCTGCTCGGCTTTCTTTTCGAGCACATAATAAGTCGCTGAACTCAGCGCCATCACTAACGTACTCAAAAGTGGAAGCATCACAGGCATATTGGAAATTTCCACCGGCGGCCACACCGGTGAATTAAAGCGTACCAGGAAAAAACCCAGAAACATGGTTGCAAACATCATCGCAAAAGAGATCAGAGTTACGGTCATCCCCACTGAGTTCTTTAGATCTTGTAACTCTTTTCCTGGATTTCTCGTATTCATGCTTTTGCCAATTCCTCAGTTTGATATTGGAAATCACGGTCACCTTTAAGGGCCGGGTTACCAAACTCGTGTGGTCCACATTTAACAACAGGAATTTCCTTGAAGTTGTAATGAGGAGCTGGTGAAGGAATTTGCCATTCAAGAGTTCCCACTTCCCAAGGATTTGCAGAAGCTTGTGGAATATTTTTTCCAAAGATCGTCTTGAAGAAATTATAAAGGAAAATGAATTGCGCAAGCCCCATGGCCACAGCACAAAGAGTTACGAAAGTATTGATTGGAATCAATCTGTGCATGAACTCATAGATGAACGGATTATAAAGACGACGGTGCATACCCGCGTAACCCATGATCATCATACCGGTAAAAATTCCGTTAAGAGGAATCATTGTTGTCCAGAAGTGGATTTTGGCCAGACGCTCATCCATCATTCTGCCGAACATTTTAGGCATCCAGAAATAAATCCCTGCGAAACCACCTAAAAGCACTGAAGCTGCCATTGTGTAATGGAAGTGACCTACTACGAAGTAAGTATCGTGGAGATAGAGGTCCATTGAACTTGAAGCAAGATAAAGACCAGTTAAACCACCAAGACCAAATACAAATACAACACCAAGAGAGAAAAGCATTGGAGAAGTAAAACGAATTGAACCTTTCCAAAGAGTTCCCAACCAGTTAGCAAAGAAGATAGCTGATGGAATCGAGATAAGCATTGTAAGAGTCATAAATGACTGAGTCAGAAGTGGAGACATCTGAGTCGTGTACATATGGTGACCATAAACCACTGTTGAAAGAACAGTAATTGTACTTAAGCAAAGAGCTGTCATCTTATAACCGAAAGCTGGCTTACGAGCGAAGAAAGAAAGTAAGTCAGAAACGATACCCCAAGCTGGAAGAATCAAGATGTAAACTTCAGGGTGACCGAAGATCCAGAAAACGTGTTGAAATAAAATCGGGTCACCTTTACCAGAAGTAGCTGCTGCTCCGGCAAGGAAGAAAGTTGTTCCGAAAACACGGTCAAAAGTAAGAAGAAGAAGACCTGCACCCAGAACCGGAACGAAAATGGCGTTCAGGATAGAAGTCAGGAAAAGTCCCCATACAGTAAGTGGCATTTTGAAATAGCCCATACCAGGAGCACGAAGTGTGATTACCGTTGTGATGTAGTTCACTGCCCCCATCGTTGATGAAACACCAAATAGGAAAAGTGAAACCAACCAAAGGGTTTGACCAGCACCTGGCTGACCAAGGTTAGTTGATAGTGTTGGATAAGAAGTCCAACCACCAGCAGCAGCACCCATTGGAAGAAAAAACGAAACAATCATCAAGATACTTGAAGCTACCCCGAACCAGAATGAAAGCATGTTCAGAGTCGGGAAAATCATATCTCTCGCACCAATAAGGAGAGGAATACAGAAGTTACCGAAAGCACCGATCAAGATAGCGGTGATCGCAAAGAAGATCATGATGGTACCGTGCATACTGAAAAGCATGGCATAGGTATCTGGAGGGACTACCCCACCGGAGTTAGGGAAAATCAAATGACCGATAACTGGAAAAGGCTGTCCTGGATAGGCCAGTGTCCAGCGGATCATGAGGGCCATAAGACCGCCCACCATCAACCAGAAAATTCCAGACCAAAGGAACTGCTTACCAATGACTTTATGGTCATAAGAGATGAGATATTTCGAGACGAACGTTTTCGGTTCATCGTGAATATGTTGTTCTACGAAGGCCATTATTTACTCCCCCACGTCCAACCCCAACGAAGATCCATGTTTTCGGTATCGTTAGTGGCGATTGCGGTTTCTTGTGATTCGTTAATCCAGCGGTCATAGTTTTCTTGAGAAAGAACTTTTAAATAGGCCTTCATCAAGTAGTGATGGTTTCCGCACATTTCAGCACAAGCAATTTCAAAGGTACCAGTTTTAGTCGTATCAAACCAAAGCTTGGCATAGCGACCTGGAATTGCATCGGCCTTAATATAAATATTTGGGATATAGAAAGAGTGGATAACATCTTTAGATGTCATTTGAATCATCACTTTCTTACCAACTGGAACAACGAGGTTATTAAGTTCAACGACGTCATCGGCAGTATTGAACTCTCCATCACGGCCTGCGTGACGGAAGTTCCATGCCCACTGCTGAGCGAGGACCTGAACTTTAATGACATCTTCGCTGTCTTCCGGAAAGTTCCAGAAAACTTCTTTCATGTCCTTACTTGAAACACGGGTGATGACCATATCCACTGAAATGAATACTGCTAGACCAATGAAGGCCGTAATCATCAAATGCTTCTTCTCGTTTCCGTGAGTATAGAAAGACTTCTTGTGGCGTCTTTGTGAATACAAGAAAGAGAAACCAAAGAGACCTAAACAGAGGATGGTAAACCAGAAAAGGTTCACATAGGTCGTGTAAGCAAAGAGCCAATGAATCAAGTGGCCCGAGGTTGAAATGTCTTCCGGTGGACTGATGCGCTCCCAGAAGCTCATTTGTTCACTGGCCTTAACCAATAAACTGCTTCCTTCAGCGACCATACCGATCAGACGTTCAGAAAATGAAATGTCCATCTCACAACATCCTGAGAAAAAGATTAATAATACTTGATTTAAGTCATTGAATTGTAACTTAATAAATTCGGTTCATCTAGCCCAAACTACTCAGATTTTTAGCGAAGAACAAGAAGAATTCCGAGAACTAGGGGAAGGTAAAAAAGAGTGCACCAAAAATAGCTTCGGGCCCATTTTCCTGCCTCTTCTTCGTTTCGTACCCAGTACCCCATTAAGCCACACAGCATCAATGCTCCACCAATGACTAAAGCAGCAATTAAATAAACATCCCCTCTCCATCCGGAGAAGTAAGGAATCGTCACGAACAGCAATAAAATGAAGCTATAGATCACCATGTTCATTCTTAAAAATGAAAATGAATGAGTTTGCGCGAAAGTAAGAAAGCTGGCCATCCCATATTCTTTCTTACGATAAAGACTGATCGCCATGAAGTGAGGGATCTGCCATAAAAAGAGAATTCCAAAAAGATAGACCCCAGGACCTTGCACAGAGTCAGTAACCGTGGTCCATCCCATTAATGTGGGAAGAGCGCCGGGGACAGCACCAACATACAAGGCATAAGGGGTTTTCATTTTAAGCGGCGTGTACAGATAAATGTACGAAAGTGCAGAGAATAAACCTAAAAACGCTGTTAAGAGGTTCGCACTAAATATAAGAACCACTGTTCCCAAAAGAATAAGTCCCCATCCCCAATAGAGAGCGACTTCGGGTCTTAGTCTTCCTGCTGGAAGAGGTCGATCTTTAGTCCGCTCCATGAGCTTATCGGCATCTCTTTCTAAGTAACAATTCAGCGATAAGCTACCGGCCGCCTGAAGCCAGATCGCAATAAGAGAAATAAAAAGATAAATGAGATTCATCCTGAGAGGGGCCAGGAAAACCCCAACCAGAAGAGTCACCACCACAAGGATAGTAAGTTTTGGCTTAAAGAGATCCATAAGATCGTTTAAGTAAGTAGGTACCGCCTTCCCAAAAAAATATTTCTCATAACGGCGGAGACGAACAATTAAAAAGAGCAAAACGATAAAAGAAAAAAGCGCTGTCGTAAAATGCCAAATGATCATTTCTTTACTGGCGCTGCGGCCCATCTGAAGGCCTAAGAGGACCTGACCGAGCATCAAAAGATTTCCAAGAAGAGCTGCACTTTTCCATTTTGGAAGATGCTTCATGAGAAAACTAAAAACAAAAAAACCAGTCAGAGTGGTAACGAGTCCCAGGATTCTGTGGAGTAAAGACAAACTTCCGGCCAGAGGAATCTTCGCCTGAGTTTCCCAGCACTGCCAGAATTCCATAGTCGACTCACATTGCGCCAGGAGGGAGGACTTTCTTAAAATGCCACCCAAAAGGAATTGCACCAGAAGTAGAAACAGAAAAAAACCAACCACATCTTTTAACTTTGGATTCCAATTCTTTTTTAAGTTTTCATCAAAAGTTAATTTTCTCGTTCCCTCTAAAGAAGCGAGAAAGAGTAATGAAAAAACCAAATGAAGAACGGTCGTAATCGTGGGTAACTTATAATGAAAAGTGGCCCACCCTAGAAGAGATTGAAGAATAACCAGAAACAAAGGAAGTAAGGATTGGGCCTTAAGTTCTTTATAGCGAGTGATGGCCCAGGCAACACTACCGACTCCCACCACAACAGCAAGAAAGCGGTGAAGGGACTCATAAAAGGCGGGGCCCATATTATAAGGAAGAAATTCTCCAAAACACAAAGGCCAGTCAGGACATACCAGGGCCGTTTTCAGCACCTGTAATTGGGCCCCAACTAACAAAAGAATGATCGTTCCTCCATAGAGGAGATAGAACAAAGCGTTCATGCAAACCATTGATAGAGCATAAGATAGACTAAGACTCCTGTGACAGAGACGTACATCCAGATGGGAAAAGTGATCTTCGCAATTTTCTTATGCTTATCCCACTCGCCTCTAAAAGCATGCCAAAAAGTCTTGAGAATCATCGGCACCATGACGGCCGCAAGGATGATATGAGGAACAAGAATTAAGAGATAAACCGTTTTGATCCATCCTAAGTCCGGAAACTTTTTAGAAGGAACATTGTAATGATAAATGAGATAACTCGTAAGGAAGGCCGCAGAAACTCCTAAAGCACTGATCATCAGTTTCTTATGAAGTTCTTTTTTCCCTTGTTTAATTGCAATGTAACCAAAGAGAAGGAGAAAACCTGCGATGGTATTTAAGGAAGCATTAAGTGTTGGAAGATCCTGTATTG
>JAEYUK010000041.1 GCA_023432655.1 Pseudomonadota bacterium
GGGCTAAGTGGTAGTGCCACGACCTTTGCGATTCCTGGGAAGGATGATCGGGCGATAGCGGCCATCGCAAAACTCCGGGGAGTTCCTGTTCCTAAACCTGAGGATCGAACTCGAGAGGTTAAAGCTGAACGAAGACCGAGAGAAAAAGCTCCCCGTGAAAGAAGACCGGTGGAGAATAGGCCCAAAGTGGTGGAAACGAGTCAGCCGAAAGCTTCCCCAACTCCGGTTACTCAATCTAAACCAAAAGGATTTATTGCTAGACTCATTTCTTTATTCAAAAAATCATAAGATGGTCCCGTTTTAAAAGGGGCCATCTGCGGATATTCCGGCCCCTTTACTCCACATTTAAAAATTTTAATCCCTCAAAGCTTTAATGATATGCATTGGCCTTATTGAGCTAAACATTGTATTAATGAGGCATTTATTTTTCTTAAGAATAGTTTTTCAAGGAATAGTGATCATGCGCCAGGTTTTCTGGAAATCTGCTCTAACTTTATTGTTGTTCCACATTGTTTCTTTCTTCATCTTTCCGTGGAGTATCTTCTTACTTCTTGTGACAGTTCCTCTCTTCTTATTGGGACTTCACGATATGAAACAGAAGTCTCATGCCATTTTGAGAAACTTTCCTGTCTTAGGTCACTTCCGCTACATGCTGGAGAAAATTCGACCTGAGATTAATCAGTATTTCATTGAATCAAATACTGATGGTGTACCTTTCTCTCGTGAGGAACGTTCACTGGTTTATCAACGTGCGAAGAAAGTAACGGATACACTTCCATTTGGTACTCAAAGAAACGTTTATGAAGTAGGTCATGAGTACGTAGTGCATTCAATGATTCCTTCTCATTACGATCCAAAAAATCTTCGTACCATGGTTGGTGGTAAAGATTGCAAGAAGCCTTATAACGCTTCTATTTTCAACATTTCGGCCATGAGTTACGGATCTCTTAGTAAAAATGCGATCCTCGCTTTAAACGGCGGTTCTAAAGATGCTGGTTTTGCTCACAACACCGGAGAAGGTGGTATTTCACCTTATCATTTAGAAAACGGAGGAGATCTAATCTGGCAAATCGGAACTGGTTACTTCGGTTGCCGTGATGAAGAAGGTCGCTTCAGTGAAGCCCTTTTTGCTGAGAAAGCTGCCCTTGAATCAGTTAAGATGATTGAGATCAAGCTTTCACAGGGTGCTAAACCTGGTCACGGTGGTATTCTTCCAAAAGAAAAGCTCACTAAGGAAATTTCAAAAATCAGAAACGTACCAATGGGTCGTGATGTGATATCTCCTCCTGGTCACTCTGCTTTCTCTACCCCGAGAGAACTTTGTCTTTTCATAAAAAAACTTCGCGATCTATCGGGTGGAAAACCTATCGGTCTAAAGCTTTGTATCGGACGTGAATCAGAGTTCATTGGTTTATGTAAGGCGATGCTTGAAACTAACATTACCCCTGACTTTATTGCTGTTGATGGATCAGAGGGTGGTACTGGGGCCGCTCCTTTAGAGTTTTCAAACTCCATGGGGATGCCTGGTCAGGATGCTATTATCTTTGTCATTAATACTCTTCGAGGCTTTAATCTTAAAAATGAGATCAGAGTCATTGCTACTGGTAAACTTACATCCGCTTTCGGATTGATCCGTAATCTATGTTTGGGTGTGGATATTTGTTACGCTGGCCGCTCTTTCCTGCTGGCACTTGGCTGTATTCAGGCCCTTCGTTGTAACACGAATGATTGTCCGACAGGAGTTGCCACCCAGGATCCTAATTTAGTTGCTGGTCTCGATGTTGGTAATAAACGAAACAGAATTAAAAACTTTCATCAACAAACGATGAAAGGTGTGGCCGAAATGCTGGGAGCGATGGGAGTTAAAAATCACCAATCCCTGAGCCCGCATTATCTTAAGAGACGCGTCTCCCAATTTGAAGTTCAGAGTATGAGTGAGCTCATTCACTGGGTTGAAGATGGGGCCTACACGAAGGGGATTATCCCTCCTCGTTGGCAGCGTGAATTTGACCTGGCCTCAACTGATAAATTCTAGAACTCAATAAGGCCCTGAATATCCAGGGCCTTTTTTTTACAAATCAACTTAGGTATCTGACGCTAGGACCCTTCATCATATAGCCTCATTCATTGACTTAATTTTCCGCATTAACTTAGCGTGGTTTCACTATGTCCCTTAGACAAAGGTGAGATTATGGAACTGAGAAAGAAAATACCCATGTCCCTTGTTTCCTGGATGATTGTATCAAGTGCTTTCGCAGAAGTCCCTA
The DNA here is from genome assembly GCA_023432655.1 of Pseudomonadota bacterium. Classification (GTDB taxonomy): domain Bacteria; phylum Bdellovibrionota; class Bacteriovoracia; order Bacteriovoracales; family Bacteriovoracaceae; genus Peredibacter. The sequence continues at coordinate 2,268 of JAEYUK010000041.1, forward strand.
CCAGTTATGCGCCTGTTGCCATTAAAGAAAGTTTTAATGACACCATGAAACGTCTGGTGAAAGAAAAATCCAAAGTTATGTCTCGTCAGAAAAAACTTCTAGAAGAGCGCTATGATCTTTCTGATTCACCTGTCTCTGGACTCAAGATGACCCGAGGAAAACCTATTCAAGGAAAGGTCAGAGCAAAGCTTCCGAAAGGGATGACCTGGGAGAAGTTGCAAGAGATGTCTCCTGAAGACATTAAAAATAAAGATCTCTTTCCCTTGGGATTCTGGCCGCTGCCACATCCGAAGCATCAGGAAGGTGGAATGGTCTTTCCGAAATTTCATATTGATGAGAATAAAAAACAGACCGGCCGGGACCTCACTCGTTTCGATGTTGATTTCGATTTACCGGATCACTTTCTACCAGAGTTTCCGCCGGCCATATTTCTTACCACAAGACCTGACCTGGGCGATGTTTCACAAGGTAAGCTTATTACTCAAAAAAACTTCCATGAGATTTTTAATGGGATCTTAAATCCTAAGCAACTTGAAGGACTGAGATTATTATTAACTCCATTTCCCCAGCAGCAATTTAATATGACCGAAGACCGCCGATCGGTGGCCCCTCATGAGGGTGTCACTTGTTTTGATTGTCATGCCAACGGTCACACCAATGGGTCCACTCATTTAGTCGGAGACATCAGACCTCAGGAGAACCGGCGTCGCCTCGATATTCCGACTTTAAGGGGCGTAAATATTCAAAGGCTTTTTGGGTCTCAACGAGCTTTAAAAACGATTGAAGATTTTACTGAATTCGAACAGCGTGCCGCTTACTTTGATGGCGATCCCGTCATTGCGACTAAAAAAGGGATGAACATCCTGGATAGAGGAAGTCAGGTTCATGATATGTCTGAATTTCAGGCGATACTTGATTTCCCGCCGGCACCAAAACTGCGTGTAGTTGATGCTAAACTTGATCCGAAACTTGCGACCGAGAAAGAACTGCGAGGCCAGGAGATCTTCTTCGGAAAAGGTCAGTGTGTAAGTTGTCATACGCCACCACACTATACCGACAATACTATGCACGATTTGAAAGTAGAGAGATTTTATAAAGTCCGGGAGATCAATGGGCGTCTCACTCAAAAAGAAGGGCCAATAAAAACCTTTCCTCTCCGTGGGATTAAGGAGTCTCCGCCATACCTACATGATGGTCGATTGCTAACTTTGGAGGATACTGTAGAGTTCTTTAATCTCATTCTCGAAACAAAGCTAACCAAAGACGAAAAAGACGATCTGGTCCATTTTCTGCGGGTCCTTTAGGCCGAACGAACCGTATGACTTCTCCCTTGGAGCTCCTCAAAAATGTCATCAGAAAGGGGGGCTTCAAGGGAGATTCCCATCTTACCGCCTGAAACGTACACAATACGCCCAAAAAGCGGTTTTTCCAGTGGAGTCTCGTTCATTGTCTTGATCCACACGTGATCATTTTTAATGATGATTTCTTCGTCCATCTGATCAATCAGGTAGGCCATGCCTTGGCGGGAAACATCAAATAACTGCGCCTTGATTTCACAGTTTCCGCCCCGACGCTCTGTCCGGTAGATGGAACTTGTGATGGGACACTCTTTAGTGATGAGGTACCGATCGGTATCCCTCATGGCCAGCGCCCGGGCATTCCTCGGAAGGCTAGCGACCAGTGTTTTTCCTTCTGCTCGATATTGGCCCGGCATAAGGTGGAAAAATAGTCTTCGGTATTTTAGTTTGATTTTGATGTGGCGCTCTTCCTCAGTTTCGAAATCATCATAAAGTTCAATCCTCAGGAGTCCGGCATCGTCGACAGTCATTTCTTTAATGAGAGAGACTCGGTTTGAAGAGATAGTTGGTTGTTCGATGACTCCACCGTAAAGTGCGGCACGAGTAATGACTTGAGGAATCTCATTGATCTCAATCGCTTTAAATAATGACATGTCCATGTCGTACTTCCTGTCTGTCTTTGGTTGGTTTTGCCCTTATCGGCAGGAAGTTTAGGAAAACTAAAAAAAGCGAAGAAATGCCACTGATCCTAAGGGGTTGCCCCTGCTCGAGATCAGAGGAATGAGATGGTTAGAGAGAGAATAAAATCACGGTTGCCAGGGCCATACCAGTCAGAAGATGCTTTTCCATATAAACTCCTTTGGTTCCTGAAACAATCATCACACCAAAGGAGTTTATATTCCAATATTCATTTTCTAATCAGAGATAGAGATTATCTATAACTCTCTCCTTGAAAAGGCCCGGTAGGAGAAGTTAACTTCAGAGGTACTGAACTGTGTTTTAGGCTTACTACCCCGTTCTTCGTATTCCACATGAAGGGGAAGGCGGTTATACATGTGGCTCTTCACGTGATAACAGTGCTCAGGACCATTGTTATTGGCGCGGTAATTATGATAAGTCGTGACGGGACATTCTTTCCTGGAATGGATAAAGCCATCTGACCAGCTTTTCATGGTCCGAGGAGAACTGTTAAATCTTCGATCCATCACATATTCAGTAACCGAGTCACCATTTTGCACCAGAGTATAAGGCGAGACATGGAACCACCATCCGTAGTTGTAACGACGAATATAGGTATTGGTGAAAAACATAAAAACCTTGCGGCTAATGAGTCCATGGCGCCGCCATTCTTCATAACTCCAAACATGGGCGCGATCGGTGCATTCGGATCTATTATAATAATTTTGATTCATAAACCTGAAAATGGACTGAGCTTCGGCATAACTGGAAAGGACTGTGGGACTTTCCTCTAACGGCATCTTCTCAATGATCTCTGGTGGAGCCGCTCTTAATTCCTCCAAAGTATCGATGTCTTTTTACCGATTTTTATTATCAATATTAAATATCTATCTCGTT
>JAEYUK010000090.1 GCA_023432655.1 Pseudomonadota bacterium
AATATGGTCCTGAAGCGAGTGATCCGAAACAACACGACTCAGATCGAAGAAGGTAAGTCTCTCTTCGATGCCATGACTCAACAACAAGGCTTTGATAAGCTCTACTGCGCTCTGGTTAAGGCAGGCGAGTCTGCGGGTATTTTGGATTCCATCCTTAATAAACTCGCCGAATTTTTAGAAAAAGCTGAGAAGCTTAAAAAGCAAGTGAAGTCGGCCCTTACTTACCCGGTGATTGTTATCATCGTGGGTATTGCCGTGGTCTTTGGTCTAATGACTTTCGTGGTTCCACAATTCGTCGGAATTCTTCAAGAGTCTAACCAGGAAATTCCTTGGGTCACACAAACAGTTATTGATATCTCAGCTTTTTTTCAAAACTACACGCTATTACTTCTGGCAGGAATCATTGCTTTCTTCATGATTTTTGTAAATTTCATTAAGACTAAAGAAGGAAAGAAGGCCTGGGATCGTTTTACTATGAAAGTTCCGCTTTTCGGAATGCTGATCATTAAAGGAAATCTGGGTTCATTCACTCGTACTCTTGCGACCATGCTGGCGGCTGGAGTTCCTATTATCGATTCTTTAGAAATTTGTATTGATACTCTAGATAATACTCAGATTGCCAAGGATTTAACCAAGGTGAGAAAAGCCGTGATTGAAGGTAAGTCGATTACTGAACCCTTGGCACGAATTAACTATTTCCCGCCTCTTATCACTCAGATGATCAAGGTGGGCGAATCTACCGGTAATTTAGACCAGATGCTTTTAAAAGTTGCTGATGTTTTTGAAGAAGAAGTCGAAGAACTAGTAGGAAATATGACCAAACTCATAGAGCCCATCATTCTAGTGGTTTTAGGGGGAATAATTGGTTTCGTCTTGATTGCTATGTACTTACCGATTTTCATGTCCGCCGGAGGCGTGGAATAAAGTGACGAGGAATCTTGGCATTCTAAACGCGAATCAGTCTCAGGTTAAAAGTTGACTTAAATACCTTAGTTTAAGTTATTGAAATTTAAGATGACTTTTTTCAGGTATATTTAATAATAGTCTCTAGAGATACTTCGCTTAAAATTTAAGTTGGTCTTACATACCTCTGAACTCTTAATGTTCAGCGAGATGGCAGACATGAATTCATACATCATCCAAATCTCTTAATGATTTGGATTTAAGGAGAGAAGCATGAAAAAATTAATCACGTCGCTTAAGCGGCAACAGGGTTTTACCCTCGTGGAACTTATGGTGGTGGTGGCCATCATTGGATTACTTTCGGCCGTGGCCATTCCGAACTTCCGTAAGTATCAAGCGAAGGCCAAAATGTCAGAAGCAAGACTTCAGCTTTCTTCAGTCTATACTGCTGAAACTGCCTTCTTCTCTGACTACAACATCTATCATAACTGCCTCGCCTATATGGGATTCAATCCACAGCGCGAAGTTTTAAACCGTTACTATTCAATCGGTTTTAAAAATACTGCCGCGATTAACGCTGATGCTTATCAGGTAGCAGCTACGGCCGGTCTATCTACTATTGCCACTGATTGTCCAAACAACAACAACTCAACACCAATGACCTCAATTGTTCCTGCCGATCAGCCAAATGGTAACGTTACTTGGTTTGTGGCCGGTAAAGGTGTGGGTTCGACACGTGCTAATACAGATGCATTCTTACCGCCAACAGCTGTTGGTAACCAATCAGACCAGCTCAACATGACTTTCACAGCTGGGGCCGGTGGTGTGATTGATGGTGATAACGTAACTGACGTTTTGGCTTCAAAACTCACAATCGATCATCAGAAAGTTTTCAAAGTTATCAAGAACGGTTACTAAGAATACCCGAGACATTTTTACAGAAAGCCTTCCTTCGGGAAGGCTTTCTTTTTACTCTTGTCGGAAGATCTTATACGGAGCAAATGTTTTAGGGGCGCTGTAAATACCATTACTCTTCGGGTAATAGTTCCCCTCAGCATCTTTTAGGTCACAATCACTTCGGCCTTCATTTAAGCACTTCAGATCTACCGTCGCTTTCAAAGAATAGATATCGGCATAGAGTTTTTCTTTTAGAATTGGATCTTTGGCCTTCTTATAATTTTCATATAAAAGTTGGAGAGTAATAGTGGGATCTCCCTTCACTTCGTGTTGAAGTTTAATGGTGAGCGAAGTTAAAAAGGAGGGAGCCTCGGGAGAGTTCTTGATTTTTTCAAAATGGGCCAAGCCTTTTTCATTATCATTGAGTTCTATATAGTAGTTAAAGGCCTGGTTGAAGTTTAAGCTGTAATCATCAGGGAAATGTTCAAGTCCTTTTGCCATAATAATAGCGGCGGCTTCCGGATCATCTTTAACAATAGATAAATACTGGCCTCCATAAAGATAGTTTTCGTAAAACTTAGGATCTAATTCTGAGATGTTCTTAAAACGAATGAACATCCAGTTATTAAGAGGACTCCCGCGATAGTGTTCTAAGTCAGATTCAATAAGAGTTTGAATCCATAATAAGTCAGCAATTAAACGCTTGTTTCCAGTCGCAAACATTTTTAGAAAAAAAGAATCAATGTTGATGGCAGAATCTTGTTTGTCGACGATGATTTCCGGGCGAGGGGAATTTTGATGAAGAAACATTGCTGCTGAAAAACAGCAGACGGCCGCTAGTCCTAAGGGCCATGAGTGTTTAATATTTAATTTGCCAAGTGTCCTTAAAGTCATAACATTAAGTATATGATAGTGTTTAACGGTGTTTCCAAGGTTTTTAAGACAGATCTCCTGAGTCAACCATTCGTTGCTTTAAATAATGTATCCTTTGAGATTCCTCGCGGTTCAATGGTGGGTTTCCTTGGGGCCAATGGTGCCGGAAAAACAACCTCGCTTAAAATTATCATGGATTTTATCCGGCCAAGTTCTGGTCAGGTTGATTTTAAAGATCTCGGTAAAGACCGTTATGAAGTTTTTAAAAAAATTGGCTTCCTTCCGGAGAGGCCTTACTTCTATCAGAATTTAACCGGGCATGAATTTCTCTCTTTTATGGGATCCTTATCGGAGGTTCCTTCACAGCAATTAAAGAATGAAATTCAAAAATGGTCTCCCCGTTTTAAAATTGATCATGCTCTTCATCGACAATTGAAAACTTATTCGAAAGGGATGCTTCAAAGAATTGGATTTCTGGCAACCATTCTGCATAATCCAGAACTCATCATCTTGGATGAACCGCTTTCGGGGCTTGATCCCATCGGGCGTAAAGAACTTAAAGATGTCATTGTCGAAGTCCACCGTGAAGGTAAGACTGTTTTTTTTAGCAGCCACATTGTCCCAGATATTGAAGAAATTTGCGATCGAGTTATCTTTCTTAAAGAAGGTCAACTGGTGTATGACGGGACTGTGGATAAGCTTTTACAAAGTGAAGGACAAACCGAATACATTGTAAAATTCCGGGCCCAGGAAGAATATGTTCCCCAGGTTGCTTTCAAGGAAAGAAAAATCTTCCCGGGAAATCTTCAGACATTGACGGTTACTGAACCTTTTAAAAATGATTTGCTTAAAGAGCTGGTGGATCTGAATCTGGACATCATTGGGGTTGAGCACGTCAAACCTTCGCTGGAAGAAATCTTTTATCACATTAGATCAAATTAAAATGATAAACAAAATACTCATCATCTCCCATTATACTCTGAAAGAAATTCTTAAAAGCCGCATCCTTTATATTACCTTGGGACTTGGTCTTGCACTCATGCTGGTGACCTATGTAGCGACAGAGTTTACTTTTGGAGTACCAGAAAAAGTGGCCTTAGACTTTGGATTAGGGATGTTGTCCCTATCTTCCCTTGGGATATCTCTTTTTATGGGAGCTACCCTCTTACCGAATGAGATTAATTCCCGCACTGTGTATATGGTCATTTCAAGACCAGTACCGCGTTGGGTTTTTATCACCGGGAAAATAATAGGCCTCATGAGTGTGATGCTGATAAACGTAGCGTTTCTTTCAATTTTGACGTTGCTTTGTTCGTACCTTCTGGGTGGTGAAATTAATCAGGTCATTTTTTTGGCCATTCTTTTTAATATTCTTGAATGCATGCTGCTTTTATTAGTGGTGGTGTTCTTTTCTCTTTTCTGCAACACCATTCTGAGTACCTCTATCTCGACGGTCATTCTCATGTTGGGACATGCGATAAAAGAAACTCAAAGTACGGGATTTGTTGAGAAGCGTGCTTTTTTAAAAACTATTCTCGAGATCTATCACCTCATTCTTCCAGGTTTTTATAAACTCAATTTGAAAGACTTTGTTATCTATAACCAAACGATAGATTCCTCCTATCTTGTGAACTCGTTTTTATATGGCAGCTGTTACAGCTTATTTCTGTTTTGTTTAATCATTATGATTTTTAACCGTAAAAACCTGGACTAATAAATGAGATTACTTCTCGATCTATACTTCTTCATTTTCGGTCTTTTGATCGGAAGCTTCTTGAACGTCGTTATTTTACGGTTGCCCAACAAGATAAACATGGTTACTAAGCGATCGGCCTGTCCGGCCTGCGGCAATCAACTAAAGTGGTATCACAACATACCAGTTTTAAGTTTTTTGTTACTGCGGGGTAAGTGCGCCTTTTGTGGTAATCGTATTTCCTGGCGCTACCCTTTGATTGAAATTTTCACTGGTCTGGTGGCGGTCTGGCTCATGCCCCAGGACTTTTCTTTAATGGGGATGACTCATTTTCTGTTCTTTTTTACGATCGCCTGCATTTTTATCTGCCACTTTATGATTGACCTGGATCATCACCTATTACTTGATTCGCTCAATCTTTATTTATTGGCCGTGATTCTTTCCTATGTCGTTTTTTACTTTCATTGGCATTACTGGTTATTGGGCGGGGCCATTGG
>JAEYUK010000141.1 GCA_023432655.1 Pseudomonadota bacterium
AAAGAAGCTCGTACTCATATTCTTGGCGAGATGGCGAAAACAATCTCTACAAACCGTTCAGGTTTCAAAGCTGGTGTTCCTCAAATTAAGTCGTTTAAGATTGCTCCGGATAAAATCGGCGCTCTTATCGGCCCTGGTGGTAAGAACATTAAAGCTCTTCAAGAGAACTTTAAAGTTACTATGGACGTCGCTGAAGACGGAACCGTTAAAGTACTTGGTGTTGACGTCGCTAAAATTGACGAAGTTATCGCTCTTGCAGATATGCAGCTTAACGGTCCAAAGATCGGTGCGATCTACAAAGGTACAGTAGTGACCATTAAAGAATACGGTGCCTTCGTTGATATCGTTCCAGGCCTCGCGGGTCTTGTTCACGTTTCAGAAATAGCTGATGAGCGAGTTAATGATCCAAACGAGTATCTGACTGAAGGTCAGCTTCTTGATGTTAAAGTTCTTGAAGTAGATCGTTTCGGTAAAATTAAGCTATCTGCTAAGGCAGTAGCTCCTGTGGCGAAAAAGGCTAAGTAATGTTGCCGGTAGAAGTAAAAGTTAAAACCCTGGATCACTTTGATTCAGAATTTGAACTCCCATTCTACGCCACTGAGGGAGCAGCTGGGGCGGACATTCGCGCCAGTATTCCTGAAAAGAAAAATTTAATCGTTAAACCGGGGGAGCGAGTTCTCGTTCCTACCGGTCTTTCGATGGAAATTCCTCTGGGTTTTGAGATTCAGGTTCGTCCTCGTTCAGGTCTTTCTCTGAAATCGCCTCTTATGATTGTAAATTCTCCAGGGACTATCGACTGCGATTACCGTGGCGAAGTTAATATTATTGTAGGAAATTTTGGAAAAGAAGATTACATCATCGAGCACGGACTTCGTATTGCTCAACTAGTACTTTCTCCTGTCATTCAGGCCCGGTATTCTTTAACGAATACTCTGAATGAAACCAAAAGAGGGGAAGGTGGTTTTGGTTCCACAGGAACTAGATAACTCTTACAAAGGATATTTGCATGGAATTGAAAGTCCCTTATGCTCAAATAACAGATAAGAAGCAAGGCTATGAAGAAGCTAAAAAGCTCATTCCTGAAGTGATCCAGAAATTTGGAGTGACAGCAGACATGAAAAATGATGATGCTAATTCCACAGTGGTCGCTAAAGGGTCTGGTTTCGAGGCTAAAATCCAATTCACCGACACAGAAGCCATCGTGAATGTTGATTTGGGTTTTTTATTAAAGCCTTTCAAAGGCAAAATTTTAGAAACGATAGAGAAGCAAATTAAGAAAGTAGTATGACCAATTTTAAATGCACCTTATGGCCCTCCGGCGAAATCCTTGAAATTAACGGTGAGGAGACTCTTCTTCAGCAATTTAAAAAGGCCGGTAAAAAAATCAAATCCAGTTGTGGCGGCTGTGCCACATGTTCTGACTGCACAATTATCGTGAAGTCAGGAGAGATGAATTTATCCCCTCAAACTTTTGAAGAATTAAGATTACTAGGGAATGTCTTTCATATCACCAAAGAGCGCCTTTCTTGCCAGACTCGCGTTTTAGGGGATGTGACTCTGGATATTTCCTCCCACGAGAAGGCCACTGAGAGCAAAAAAACCGCCTCAGGGTCAAAGAGCACCGGCGTAAGACTTAAAAAACGCGAAGATTTAGAGAAAATTGCGTTAGAAAGTAAGGAAAAAAACCAAGAAAAATCGTCAGATAGTTGGTATCGTCATTGGGATAAAGAGGACGACACGAGCGGGAAGCCTAAAAAGTTAGGTGGAAACAAGCGCGTGAAGCCTTTTAACTTTAATGACCCTGAATAGAGACGACAAAATAGGAGAGCATTATGTCACAAGCAGCAACGGCTGCCGCAAATCTGGAAGCGGTAGACAACAAGTTCCCTTCCCAGATTAAGTACATCGTAGGTAACGAAGCCTGCGAACGCTACAGCTACTATGGGATGAGATCAATCCTTACTGTATTTATGATTCAAGTCCTTCTTATGCAGGAAGCTGAAGCTACTTCAGTTTATCACCTGTTTGCTGGGGCCTGTTACTTATTCCCAATCCTGGGAGCTTATATCTCAGATAGAATCTGGGGTAAGTATAAAACGATTCTTTATCTCTCTCTCGTTTACTGTGCGGGTCACGCGGTTCTGGCCATTTGGGAAACGAAGATGGGTCTATACTATGGGCTAGGGCTTATCGCTCTTGGCTCGGGTGGGATTAAGCCCTGTGTATCTGCTCACGTAGGTGACCAGTTTAAGGCCAACCAACAACACCTTTTAAAGAAAGTTTTCGAGTTGTTCTACTTCATGATCAATTTCGGTTCATTCTTCTCAACTCTCATCACTCCGTGGACTCTTAAAGCTTTTGGACCTTCAGTTGCTTTCGGTATTCCGGGTATTCTTATGCTTATCGCGACTCTTATTTTCTGGATGGGCCGTAACGAATTCGTTCACGTACCACCTACAAAATCAGATGGGCACGGTCTTTTCAATGTTGTTGCTTCTGCCTTCAAACATTCTAATACACGTAAGACTGGTCAATCATTCCTTGATGGAGCGATTAAAGATCACTCTCAAGAACAAGTTGATGCTGTTAAAGCAGTGTTTGATATCGCAAAACTTTTTTCTGCAATCACAATTTTCTGGGCCCTTTTCGATCAGCACGGATCATCTTGGGTTGTTCAAGCAATGAACATGGATCTTATGTTCATGGGTATTCAATTTGAAGCTTCTCAAATTGCTGCTTGGAACCCGATTATGGTTATGGGTCTGATCCCACTTTTCTCAATGGTGATCTATCCGTTCCTTGATAAACTTGGAATTACTTCGACTCCAATTAAACGTATGACTCTTGGTATGTTTGTTGCTGCCTTGTCTTTCGCTTTAATCGGCGGATTACAGCTTTGGATGGATACTTCTGCTGATAAAATCAACGTTATGTGGCAGTTCTTCCCATACCTGGTTATTACAATGGCAGAGGTAATGATCTCTATCACTGGTCTTGAGTTCGCTTATACGCAAGCTCCACGTGCTATGAAATCATCAATCATGTCGATCTGGTTACTTACAGTATTCTTCGGTAACTTGATTACTGCCTATGTTTCTAAAATCAATTTCTTCCCAATCGCTTCAACTGGTTATTTCATGTTCTTTGCGGTTCTCATGGGATTATCTGCTTTCGTATTCTGGTACATGGGTACAAAGTATAAAGTTAAAAACTACATGGAAGGTTAATTTCCAAAAAATAAGGCCCCTTTTAGGGGCCTTTTTTTAGGCATTAATTAGGGAAGAGTGTCGGGTTAAACCAACCCTGAGTGTAGATACCTTCAGGTACTGGCTGCCAAATGGTGTTAGCGTCGAAGTTTCCAGGAGATCTCATCATCGGAATGTGATCATCCCAGTCTTGTAAGTCGTTAAAGAGTAAATG
>JAEYUK010000334.1 GCA_023432655.1 Pseudomonadota bacterium
CCCCCCGGCGTAAAGATGCTTATGCCACAAAGTGAGAACCACGACTTGGAGAAGAGCTGGGTCATTGTTTGGACCAAAAAACTTTTTCCGACTACTCCGCATTTCCATGAAGATAAGTTTTTCGTGAAGCAAAACGGGGCCTGGATGGTGACTCCGCTTTTCATTACTTTAATTTTCGTAGAATTCTCAGATTTGGTTTTCGCTATTGATTCCATTCCTGCCATTATTGGTATTACCAACGACCCATTCCTGGTCTTTTCATCCAACGTCTTTGCGATTTTAGGATTAAGGTCTTTGTACTTTGCTCTTAAAGGATTTGCCGATATGTTCCATTACTTAAAGTATGGACTGGCGATCATCCTCATGTTCATTGGGGTAAAAATGCTGATCATCAAGTGGTTCCATATGCCGGTTGAAGCCACTATGTCGGTTATTTTTGGAGTCCTGATGATTTCAGTGTTGGCTTCTGTTGTGAGTAACCAACGAAAAAGAAATCTCGAGCAGTAATAAACTTTTTAAAGGGCCTCTAATGATGCCCTTTTTTATTCAATCAGATTTTGTTCTGAAATCATTTCGTTAAGGTTGATGAAGTCATAAAGCCAACCGAGTAAAAAGAAGCCCCCGGTGAGAAACCAAATGATTCCGGTGAACCATTTCCCCAGATAGAATCGATGAATGCCAAACATGCCAAAGAAAGTTAAAAGAATCCAGGCCACATTGTAGTTGTAGGGACCAGGGGTGTACTTACGACTAGATTCCCTTTCCATTCTTGGAATGAGAAAAAAATCGACAATCCAGCCAACGAAAAGCAGTCCGAATGTGAAGAAGTAAATAATTCCGCTAATGGGTTTCCCATAATAAAAACGGTGGGAACCAGTAAAGCCAAAGGCCCATAAGATATAACCTAGTGGAGTTGAGTGGGTTGCTACTTCCATTGAAATTTTAATCCTTCGGATTCTCTAAAAGGAAAAGTCTTAGGTGTTAAGAGAAGAAAATCCAATGTCTCTAACTTGGATTTATTGTCACAGGCCTTAAAGGTATTTGTCCATAGCCCATTTGGAGACTTTATCAGGGAAGCCGGGCTTCGCTCCTGAAGGCTTAAGAGGTGGTATCTTTGATTAGAATCGACCCAGGCAATCGACCAATTAGAAGCGTCGGCGTACTGCCTTTGAGCTTCTATTTTTAGGGAAATTTCAAAGCAGATCGTTTGAAGCTCTGTTCTCTTACTCGCCACAGCTGTCACTTTGCCGTCAGCAATGGCGTCAGAAGCGATGGTCTTTTCAGAAGGTTTCATTATTGAGCGTGAACAGCTCACCATGACTAAAAGAAAGATGAATGAGGCCTTCATGGTCTCCTCCTGTATTTCGTTCCATGAGATTTTAACATAGATAAAATGGATATGTTAGAATGGAAAGTATTCCAGAGTTTACAGCTCAATTCCCAAAAAAAGACTTAGAATTAAGGCAAGAGATACACAGGCCGCCACGAATGCGAGGACATATTCTTTTTGTTTAACAAACAAAAGTAAAGTTAACAAAACTCTAATAATAGGAAGTGAGATGAGAATCACTAGACCGACGTAAGCAATGAGAATTCCCCAGCGTTCCCGGTAAAAGTAAAACGGAATAATTTCAGTCAGTGGAAGTTTGTCGTAAAATTTGAACGTATAAAAAGTATTGGTGGATTTAAACATCATGATCCATCCAATAAAGATAATCAAACCTGCGAGGATGACTCCATAACGGAGAAATTTAGAGATTTTATATTCCAGATTTTCCAATTGGTTCATGCTTTAAATCCTCTCATGATCATTTGAACTGAGACGATAACCAAAACAATAACAAATATCTTACGGATGATTTCTGGACGCATCCTGGTCATTGCTCTGGCCCCAATCCATGATCCGATAATGATTCCCAGGGCCACGGGAGAAGCAATCTCAACTCTGATATCGCCTCTTAATAAATAGGCTCCGGCACTGGCAGAAGCCGTTACTCCGATCATAAAGTTGGATGTCGCAGAAGAGACCTTCATAGGAAGCTTCATGGCCCCATCCATTGCCATGACCTTGAAAATTCCGCTGCCAATTCCCAGGAGTGCCGAGAAGATTCCTGCAACATACATGCTGAATAATCCCAAAGGAACTTGGGCGACTTTATAAAAGACGAGTTCACCCTTTTCGTTAGGGTAGGAGCTTGCGAGTTTTAATTTCTGTGACCAGGGATGATCCACTTCGGAACGAGCGTCGCCTTTTTTACGAAACATCATGACTGCTGAAAACAATAGGAATCCACCGAATAAAATATAGAGAGAAGAAGAGTTGATATTGGAAGATATAAGAAACCCGGTAATCGCTCCTCCGACGGTTCCTAATTCCAAAAGAACCGCCAAGCGGACATTGGTCAGATGGTCTTTAAGAAAACTTGCCGCGGCTCCGGAAGAAGTCGCAATGATGGAGATAAGACTAGCGGCGATGGCATAACGAATATCGATACCGAATCCCAGAGTCAGTACAGGGACGACGATGATTCCACCACCTAAACCGAGTAGGGCACCTAAAAAACCGGCCGATATTGAAATAATGAGAAGAAATAAGCTCAGCATCTATTTCAGTATAGAACTTAAATGATGCTCTTTATAGTGAGAATTTCTGGCGGCACTTTCTATTTAAGAATTCAACCAGTTTACTATCATCGTCATAGCGGAAGTCTTCTTGATTCCATAGTTCTGATGCCTTAACCTGACAGGATTTACCGTTTTGTGTAATGACTGCATTGCCTTTAATGAGTCTTGGGTCCGAACCTCTGACATCAACCCTAATACTAATTCCTGAACCTGTGTAGGAGACGGCCGCAGGTTTTCTTTTAAAGCGGTCTGGGGTGAGGTCCACTTTCCCTTCTTTCAATGC
>JAEYUK010000027.1 GCA_023432655.1 Pseudomonadota bacterium
CTCTTAGAATGGGCCCTATAGGAGAACTCTATGGAACTACCTAGAACCATCCAAGTACGTTATTTTGAGCGCAGAAAAGACGATTTGCACCACTGTCACCATTTCCTTCAGGAGTTTAATTTTCCTGAGATTATCAAGGTAGGTCACCAGCTCAAAGGGAATGGTGCAACTTTTGGTTATCATGAACTTTCAGATCTTGGTGCAAGACTCGAAATGGCAGCTAAAAAGCAAGACACAGAAGAAGTGAAAAAGATCTTGGAGGAATTCAAGGAGTGGTTTGATGAAAACCAACTCCTCAATTGAGGTTCATTTCTTTTAACTTCCGATAAAGGGTTTTACGATCGATCCCTAAATCTTTTGCAGTTTGTTCCTTCGCCCCATCATTTTTATCGAAGATGTGTTGAATATATTTTTTGCTGAGTTCATCCAGAGTTAAAGGCTTGTCTTCTTCTTCAAAGCTAAGCCCCTTGATGCCATTTTTAGGTTCCTCAGAAATCAACTGGCCATACTCTTCAGTTGGAAGGTCTTCCGGTAAGATGTATTCCGAAGTGCTTAGGACCACTGCTCGTTCAATGGCATTTTCTAATTCCCGGACATTCCCTTTCCATTCATAGGATTCGAGTTTTTGAATGGCTTCTTTAGTGAATCCTTTAACGGAAACATGGTTCATCAGTGCAAACTTTTTGAGGAAGTATTCGCTCAAAGGAAGAATGTCATCTCTTCTTTCACGCAAAGGAGGCATGTAAATAGGAATTACATTTAAACGGAAAAACAAATCTTCCCGAAACCTACCCTCTGCGACTTCTTTTCGAAGATCTTTATGGGTGGCACAAATAATTCTCGCCGTAATGTCGCGGTATTGGTTTTCCCCAATACGTTTAACTTTACGTTCTTGTAAAACTCGTAAAAGTTTTGCCTGAAGAGGCAGAGTCAGGTCTCCAATCTCATCTAAAAAAAGAGTTCCTTTATTGGCTTCCTCAAAAAGCCCAACCTTCTTATCATGAGCACCAGTGAAAGCTCCTTTGGCATGACCAAAGAGTTCCGATTCAAGAAGATTTTCTGGGATTGCGGAGCAGTTAATGGCAATAAATGGTCCATCTTTTTTATCACCTAGTTCATGGACGGCCTTAGCAACAACCTCTTTACCTGACCCAGATTCACCCGAGATAAGAACATTGGCCTGACTGCTAGAGACGCGCTTGGCTAACTCTAACGCTTTTTTAAACCCCTGGGATTTACCAATGACCCCTTTCAGACCCATGAGATCTTCTTGGAAAAGGCTTTTCAGGTTGCTGTTTTCAACCTGCACTTCGTTTAAGAAAAGCGCCCGCTGAACGGAAATGAGAAGTTGTGGGATGTGTAGTGGCTTTAAAACAAAATCATAGGCCCCAGCTTCAATGGCTTCTACTGCCGTTTCTACACTTCCTTCAGAAGTCATAAGAATGATAGGGAGAGATGAGTTTGAACGGCGTATTCTTTTAATGAAATCCAGACCTGACATCACCGGAAGTTTTAAATCAGAAATAACGACATCAGGCTCAATTCTGTTATTTTCAATTTCAATAACTGCTTCTTCAGCATTTCCAAAAGCGAAAACCTTATAACCTCGTTGTTTAAAAAAACTGGCGAGTAGATCCAAAAGATCCAAGTCGTCGTCGATGAGAATAAGGGTTGGGCTGTTTTTGATTTTCACGGGGCTAAAATCCCTTGACGGGAAATTTTGCCTAATATAGTGGCAAAAATACCCAGTGGCAAGAGCTTAAAAAACACCAAGTGCCTGATATTTAAGGATAATTTACTGGCATCATGCGTGCAACTTGGTGACTAAATTCACGGGTCACGTAAAAGATTAAGGAAATTTTATGTTACGGGCCGCCATTATATTTTTTGCTATGGGGCTTTTTACCTTCTTTTTAGGCCTTCAAGGATTGGCCGGGGTCTCGATCGGTATTGCTAGGATTCTTTTATTAGTATTTATGCTCTTATCACTAGTAAGCTTAATAGCAGGCTTAATTTTCGATAAAAAGGCCACATAAAGGCTGCACAGTAGGTGCTGATGAACTTAGTAGATTCAGTAAAATTTATCATAAAAAATAAATCATCTCACTTGGTGAAAGAGCTGTGGAAAGAAGATCTAAAAACAATCGTGCTTGATGTCGCGAATGACCTTACTTACTTCATGCGAAAAGCTCCCTCTTCGTTAAAATCCTTTAAAAAGTCCGGACAAAAAATTAATGCAAAAGAACTTCTTGAATCTTCTGCAGATAGCCTCCTTATAATAAAAGTTTTGCCAGGAAGGATAAAAAGAGGATTTGGTTTTTTCAAAGACGATTTTTTATTAGAGTTAGAAAAGCAACCGGATCAAAAACAGAAAACGATTTTTGTTCTTAAAGTGTTTGGTGCCATCAGCAGTTTTGCTCTGGGTTCATTCTATAACTTAAATATTGGTAAAACTGACTTTGCCCTGGTCGGTCTAAGAAGAAGAAATGCTTTTACGCGTTTTCTTGTGGCGGAACTGATTTTTAAAATTTCTCGCCGTTTTATGCAGCGGTTTCTTATTGAACTTGAATCGGTTGTTTCAGAAAAAGATGATCTTAATCATGTCCGCTATTTCAAAGAACTTTTGGCCGATAGAAATAGGGCCATGGAGGCGATGAAAGAAGTGCCACTTGAGCCTGGTGACAGGGCCATTGAAATTGTGGAAGGGCTTAAAACTTACATCATGAAAGGACATTGGAATTCTTCCCAACTAAGTCATGACAGAAAATCTCGCTAGCGTTATGTTGTGTGTATGGAAATTAATAAAACGTTGGAAAATTTAAGAATTGATTATCAATCTGAGTCCCTTGATTTGAAGGATTGTGAAAAAGATCCATTAAAGCAATTTGATAAATGGTTAATGGAGTCACTTAAGGCAGAATGTGATGAACCGAATGCTTTTATTCTTTCCACAGTAAAAGGTGATCAGCCCCGAAGCCGTGTCCTTCTACTAAAGGGAATTCATAATCAAGAATTTATCTTCTACACCAATTATCATAGTTCCAAGGGATCAGAATTAGAGCAGAATGCTAAAGTCGCAATGACTTTTCTTTGGTTACCTTTACAGCGCCAGGTGCGAATTGAAGGCGTTGTTAATAAAGTGAGTGTAGAACTGTCTGATGACTACTTTCAAAAACGTCCCCGTGGAAGTCAGCTCGGGGCCATAGCCTCTCCTCAAAGTCAGCGTGTTGAAAGTCGTGAAGTTTTGGAAAAGTTATTTGCCGACACCGAATCCAAGTTTAAAGATGTTGAACTAATTCCAAGACCTTCCCATTGGGGCGGGTATGGAGTCACTCCAACACTTATTGAGTTCTGGCAAGGCCGAAATAATCGTATGCATGATCGGATTTGTTACGAAAGAAAAAATGGTGTCTGGGAACTTCAGCGTTTAGCACCGTAGTACGATTTATACATTGTAGAGAAAATAAAGCCCCACCATAAACCTACAATTGTACCGCCTAGGACATCTCCCGGATAATGAACTCCAAGATAAACACGGCTATAACCAACCAGTAGCGGGATAAACCAGATGAGGTGAATCCATTTGGTATTAAAGTTCAAAGATCTTAGTGAAAAGAAAACTAAGACGATCGAGTTCGAAGCATGGGAAGAAACAAATCCGTACTTCCCTCCGCACTTTTGTCCAAACGAATAAATGAGTGGTTTTAAATCTATCTCGCGACACGGTCTTAATCGATCAGTGAGATTTTTTAATATATAAGAAGACGTCACGTCGCTGGCAATTATCGCTAATAGCAGAAAGAGACCAAAAACGAGAGTTGTTCTATGGCCCTGCGTTTTATAAGAAACCCAAAAAAAATAACCGATAAAAGGTAACCACAAGCTTTGCCCTGACAAAAGTTGCATAAAGGGGTTGAGCCAGGTGGCATGTAAAGAATTTAGAAATATAAAAAGGTCCCGATCTAATGAAGAAAGGATTTCAATCACTGGAGGGTTCCCATAATCTTCTTAAAGCGGAGACGGAAAACATTGATCACTGCTTCAAAAATGATTTTGCGGCTCATTTTAGACTTACCAACTGTTCTTTCCCAGAAAGTAATCGGGATCTCTAGGCATGGAAGTCCCTGAGACCAAACTTTATATTTAAGTTCGATCTGAAAGGCATAGCCAATGGAAAATACTTTATCGAGGTTAAGAGACTGTAAGGCCTTGCGAGAGTAACCGTTAAAGCCACCGGTAGAGTCTGAGAATGGTATGCCGGTAATGACTTTTGCATAAATTGAAGCAAAGTATGAGAGGAGCAACCTTTGCATCGGCCAGTTCATAATTCGTATACCGCCGACATAACGTGATCCTACTGCCAGATCGTAGTCGCCTAACTTCTGGGTAAATTCAGGAATAGCTTCAGGGTCATGTGAAAAATCGCAGTCCATAGTGATGACGGCTTCGAAATTCTTTTCCAAGGCCCATTTGAAACCGCGGATATAAGCAGTACCGAGCCCAAGCTTCCCGGTTCGCTCGATTAAAAATAAATTGTTTTTCTTTTGCTGGAACGACTTAATCACTTGGGCCGTTCCATCAGGAGAACCGTCGTCAATAATGAGGACATTAAGAGCTGGATGAATACGATCCAGTGTCTCAAGCATTTTTTCAATATTAGCAATTTCATTATAGGTTGGTATGATGACAACCGCTTTATCTAAACTAATCAAAACTAGGGCCTCTGATGATGTTATGAGTTATTTGTAACATACAATTCCCTGAATGGCGATCATGACTAAAAATTTGCGTATAGGTCTAACGGTTGTTTTTATTTTTCAAGTTCTTATAGCGGGTGGTTTTGAACTGGCCCACGACGAAGCCTATTATTGGCTATATTCCAAGCATTTGGATTGGGGCTTTTTTGATCATCCCCCTTTTGTAGGTGTGGTGATTAAACTTTTTTCCTTCTTTCCCCACTCAGAACTGGCCCTGCGGATAGGCTTCATCTTACTTCAATTTCTTACTCTCTTCCTTTTAATGTCGTTAACCACCAACCTCTGGGTTTGTGCGCTTTTGTTCTTTAGTTTCCCTCTGGCATCTTTCACAGGACTGCTGGCACTTCCAGATATTCCTCTCCTCTTTATGAGTGCTTGTTATTGTTTCCTCTTAAAGAAATATTTGGAAAAGGACTCTGTTAAAACTTCCGTTTTGTTAGGGATTACCATTGCGCTTTTATTCTACGCTAAGTACCACGGGGTCTTATTGATCTTTTTTACCATCCTCGCGGTGCCGAAGCTTCTTCTTAAAAAATCTTTCTATCTAGTGGCCCTGGTGGCCCTTGTGTCTTTCTTCCCTCACTTGTGGTGGCAATACGATCATGACTTCTCTACCCTCCGCTATCACTTCTTAGAAAGACCTGCGGCTTCTTTTAGTGTGGGTAGATCCTTGGAATACATCGGACTACAATTGATTCTGGCCGGGGTGTTTGCGGGTCCCATTGTTTGGTGGATAACGATAAAAAACAAAACCACTAATAATTTTGATAGGGCGATGAAGTTTATTGCGATCGGAACGGTCTTATTTTTTCTTTTCTCTTCATTTAGTAAAAGAGTTGAGGCCAATTGGACAATATTCTTAGCGGTTCCTTTAATATACCTTGTGGCCAATTCCCCTCTCTGGGAGAAAACCTGGCCTAAGCGCTTACTTATGGCCTCTTTTGCCCTGGTCATGCTGGGGCGAGTTCTCCTCATCCTACCGCCCGACATGGTGGCGATTAAACGACTTAAGGAATTTCATGGCTGGAAGGCCTGGTCACAAGAAGTCCAAAAATCTTGTGGTGATCTTCCCCTGGTGGCCAATACTTATCAGATCGCTTCAAAACTTTCTTTTTATTTGAATCAGGAAGTGGGTGCCTTGAACTATCACTCCCGAAAGAATCAGTTTGATTACTGGCAGTTTGAAAAGAATCTTCCGAGTAAAGAAGTCTGCTACATTACCAACAAAGCTGATTTTGGGGGAGAGACGATACTCACTCCAGAGGGGAAAAGTCTGCAGATTGTAAAAAATCACAGCAAAGAATTCTTGTTGCAGTTAAAATGAGAAGATAACAGGTAAGGCGATGCTAAAACTCAATCTCCAAAATTCGTACGACAAGGTGAAGTTTCTCACGATTCTTCAATTTGTCTTTGTCATCATGGCCTTTGTGACAGAAGCGTTTTTATCCCAAAGTGTTCTGAACTTCTCATTCATCTTTCAATTTATCCTGTTACTAGTGGCCTATAATTTCTACTATTCCGCCCTAAGTAATCTTTTCTATTCCTATTGGAACATGTC
>JAEYUK010000184.1 GCA_023432655.1 Pseudomonadota bacterium
ATGTACCGGCCGGCACCGTCCAGTTGTAGGTAAATAAAGTGCTGGCGTGAGGCCCTGCTTGTGAAACCGGGTGATCTGGCGCTGCCGTCCAGGTGGCCCCGTTATCAAGGGAGTAATGAATTTTAAAAACAGAAGCCGCTGATACAGAAGCCTCAGTAAGTCGCCATTTAACCGGGTAAACAATGCCATTAGGAAGAGTCGGGATATTTTCTATCACGATTTGTGGTGCCGTCGTATCGTAGATAAAGTTAATTAACTGGGCACTGGAAATATTGTCGTAGGGATCACGGCCGTAAACTCTGAGAGTTCTAAAGCCTTGGGCATTGGTAATAGTTGGATCAAAATTTAAGGCCCCAGCTAAAGTCGAACAGCTCTGCCAGCCACTATCAGTCGGCAGTGGTGCAGTTGATTCCTCCTGGATTTTAACAAAGCTAATATCGGTACAATTGGGAGCGGTTAACGTGAGCAAGGCGGCCGTCGTAGAGACAGTCGGTGTGAAGTTTGCCGGAGTTAAGGCCGGAACCGTTGGTGTTTTATCTTCCACATCGATAGTTATCGTCGCCACTGAACTAGAATCAAATTCATCATCATAGACAAGATAGGTAAAGGTTACTGGGCCATGGTAATGAGCTGGGGCCTTGTAGGTACACGTTCTGTCTGTAGTATAGGTCGTCGTATCAATACAATTAGTGAGTGTTCCCGCACTTGGAGGTGTAACGAGTTTATACTTAAGGGAAGAGATCGGAGTATCGATGTCACTTCCTTGATTTATCGTGAAATTAAAATCGAAATTATCTCTGGTTAAAAAACTCTGATCGATGGCCACTTGTGGTTCATCATTGACGGGAACGACGGTAATCGAAGCTGTGATCGCGCCGGCCGAAGTCAGAACGCCATCATTGACCCTATAAGTGAAAGAATCTGAACCATTGTAATCTGGATGAGGAAGATAGCTGCAGTTAAGAGTCGTTGCCATCGGACAAGTTAGAGTTCCATGAAGCGGCGGGGTGACGATAACATAAGAAAGAGTATCTAAATCAACATCGCTTCCAGGAACTAAATCAAAATCAAGTTGAGTGTCTTCATTCGTTGAAAGAGATAAGATGCCAGTGAGTACAGGAGCATCGTTTACAGGGATAATTGTGAGTGAAATCGTACTCGTGTTGGAGTAATTCATTCCATCATAAGTTCTGAAAGTGAAAGAGTCACTGCCGTTATAATTTAAAACCGGCGCATACTGACAGAGATAATCCCCGCCGCTTACATGACAGTTAGAAAGCGATCCATTTGAGGGGTTTGTCGGGAAACTAAAAAGAAGACTGTCTCCATCCATATCTAGGATGCTACCAAGATTTATATAGAAAGGAGTATCTTCTAAGGTCGTGTGGGAGTTGGATGCTGTCACAGGAGGATTGTTGCCTGATTCAATAATCAGAGGTGTCGTATAGGTATCATTTCCGCAGGTGATGGTCGCAAAGGCCCTTCTGGTAGATTTCTCCAATGGTGAGGCCATCACAGTCATTGGACAAGATCCCTGGGCCGGTATCAGAGTGTTTGAACAACCGTCACTTGTCATCATGAACTCGGAGACCTCCGGTCCAGATAAAGTTACCGGTGAGCAGAGCTTTGATGGAGCAAGACCCAGGTTAGTGAAATTGAAATTCATGGTCTTGGAACTTTTATTCAAGGCCGTCCCCATATTAATCGTTAACGGACTTGAACTAAGATTCGGTCTATAAACGTTAAAGTTTGGAGTTTCGACGACAGTACTAAGTCCTAAGGAGTCAGCATAAGTAAGGCGGAATTTCCCATTGATAATATTGGTATTTGGGAAAGTGAATGGAAACCCAAATAGAGTTTCATTATGAGGCCCGGACGTGAGAGGCTGTGTCCCGATCTGCACCCACGAGGTTCCATTGAATAATTCGATATTAAAGTTTTGTGTTGGGACAGAATGATCTTCTTTTAAAGTCCACTCTAGTGTGGAGAGCGAATCTGCGACATAGCTTGGAGGAAGGTTAATGAATTTGATGATAGGAGCGGTGGTATCAATGACCACACTCAGCTCTCGAGGTGTCTGTGAAACTCTTCCTTCAATATCCTTTGACCAGAACTTTAAGACATGTGTCCCATCTCCCAAAGTGTTAAGGGGATAAGTGAAAGAATCAACCCCGCTTTCAACACAAGATCTATTAAAGGTCGCAGTGTTAAGGGTCTGATCGTTTTCTGTAATAGCGTAAGTTGAAAAAGTTTCGCAGCTGCTTCCTCCTTGAACCTCAAGCAACAGATCACGAGTTGAAGAAGGATTTACAAACAAAGAAGAGAAGCTTACCAGAGGGGCTTCGGCCGGGAATGTATCCTCGATATCTACATCCCAATCAATTTCATGATAAGGGTAAGAAGTGTCGATTTTCCCATTTGGTAAGGCCTTCCCCGTCGTAAGTGTAACTTTTTGTTGAAGGGGATTATTCGCCGAGGGACTATAGTTCATAATAGGTGCTGTGGAAGCTACAGCACCGTCAACTTTCCATTCGTAAGCAACTTGATAGTTTGAATCCCAGTGAGAGGCCTTAACTTCAAATTGATAAGATTTTTTTTCAGCTGCTTTCGTATGGTATTTAATTTCATTTATGTCAGGTGCCGTCTTTTTTAAATCAGTCAGCGAATTTTCAGGGAAAGCATTTACGAAAAGATTATCTACTTTTCCTATGTCTTTAATGGCATCGTAAATGGAATTAAAGTCTTCACTGCCCCCAGCTTCTTTATTTATGACGGCATAGAGATCATCAAGATTTTTTGGGTTCGTTCCTTCAGATAAACCATTTTCAGTATTGATGATTTTGGAGATCATAGTTGTGATGAAGTCCAAATCTTGAGGAGTATAAAATGACGTCACAATCCGTTGGTAGTTTGTTTCACATCCAGAAGTGTGAAGCAGGTATCTGGTAGGTGTTTTGATTTCCAGTTTGAGTTCAATAGGATCAAAAGTAAAAATCGCTTCACCCTTAATAATCTCCTCTGAAAGTGGATTGTCTAGTAGGATGGACATATCTTTTAAGTCAAACAACAGGATACGGGGGTTGACACAAGTATTAGCAGCGTAAGCTGAGGAGATGAATGGGTTAAAAAAGTGGGAAGTGATAAGCCCTGACAGAGGTTTAACCTTACCAAAAAGAGAAGGAACTGGTTCAGGAGTCGATTCAGCTTCATCAGATTTATTGTCCTTAGAATCAGTCATTGATCCTTGAGAGTTTCCTGAATCTGTAGAAGATGTTGAAGGAGGTAATAGACTTCCTCCTGCCATTGAAGTTGGAGCTGAACTCGTACTTCCTGAGGGAGCTTGGGAAGAACCCTGAACTCCAGACGAATCCGAACTGTAACCTTGTCTGCGAGAGTTTCTTGATCCATTTTGAGAAAAGTCGGAAGCCCTGGAGATAGTAGCACTCACCCCATTACTTGAAGTTCTTTCTTCACTACCTGAAGCATAGTGCGAGTCCGTATCATTATACCTTCTTGTAGGCACAGATGAGGACTCAAGGTTCATTGGGCGTCTGATGACCGCGGCTGGACTTCGATAGGATTTAATGACTTTATTATTAACTTTCAGTTTATGGCCGTAGGAAGGGCCTGATTCCTCGGTCGTTTCAGGCCCTTCAAGAACAGGCCTAGTCGAAAGTTTAGTACCTAAGAAGGCCAGTAGCCCTAAGGCCACCACCATTAATCCAGGTTTTAAGTATTTTCCTAATTCTTCTCTCATACTTCTTTTTTAGAATAAACGCATTCACGTACTTATCGATAAGTAGATAGAATCTATTAAGAAACTTAAGATGAATTAAGATTAAAATGAACAGTTTGCCTCTTTTTAGAGGCAGTTTGAATTACCTGATGAAATCACCCACTAAAGTCATGATTTCCTGATGTTCCTGAAGTTTTTGATGTTTAAGGTAACCACTCAGAAGAATGGGGGCTTTTTGTTTAATTTCTTCAAGGACTAAAAGTCGTTTCTCTGAACTAAGTTCTGGAATAAGAGCTAATTTGGCCAGAGAGCGGAGCCGCCAATAGTCCATTGCTGGGTATCGAGTTGATAACTGGTCTTCATGGCCCCCATACTTAGTAATGAGAAATTCATCACTAAATCCGACGTCCTCAGTCGATAAAACTTTAAGCCACAAGTCATAATCTTCGCAGATAACAAATTCTTCATCAAAGTGACCTTTCTCCTCGGCTAATTCTCTTTTCAGGATCACTGTGGACGGAGAGATAAGGCATGTTTCTAGAGATCGTCGAAAAATGTCTCGACTACTTTTATCAAATTTCTTAGGGGGGTTCACACGTTTCCCGTTTCGTACCCATATTTCGTTTGAATGAAAAAAACGTAGATGCGGATGCTTTTCGATCATCTCCATCTGTCGTTCTAATTTTTGCGGCATCCACTCATCATCCGAATCAAGAAAGGCGATCCACGGTGAATGAGATGATCTTATCCCCAGATTTCTGGCCGCACTGACCCCTTTATTAAGCTGGGACAAGATGAAAACATGAGGGAGATTTTGATAATTTTTTAAAAAATCAGACGTATGGTCGGTTGAACCATCATCTACAATATATAGATTATAATGTCGGTAAGTCTGTTTAAGAACAGACTGAATTGATCGCTCAAGTAAATGCGCCCGGTTATGGGTCGGAAGTATTACATCAACCTTCATAAATGTTTAAGTGTACGCTTTGCTCCTTGGTTCTTGCAACATTTAAGTCTTAAATAAGAAAAGAAGAGGAGGAAATATGAATCGATATGCTGGTTCTTCGGACAACGATGACAATATTTTTTTAGACCGTGATTACAGTGTGGGTGGAGGAGTGAGTATGGAGAATACAGAATGGGACCGAGGCTTCGGGCACCAAACTCCAAGCTACTACGGAGTGGGACCTAAGGGATGGCATCTTTCGGATGAAAAAATCAGAGATAACATTTGCGAAGCTCTGGCACGTAATATCCACCTGGATGCTTCGGGACTTGAGGTGGAGGTAAGTGATGGTGTTGTTCATTTGAAAGGAGAAGTGAACGACAAACTCATGAAGCGAGAAGCCGAAAAAATTGTGAATAACCAGTTTGGCGTTAAAGATTATAAAGATGAGATTACTTTACGGCATGAAGTTTAAGAGCGAAATGGGCCAGACCATTAACCACTGATTGATAAATATTATGCTCAAGAATTTTCTGTTCTCCGAATTTCTCTTTTAGATGTTTTTGAATGAGAGGGAATTGTGAAGTTCCCCCTGTGAGACAAACTTGATCAACGTCATCTGGGATTAAACCCGACTGTTCGAAAACTTTCATCATCGAATCCATTACCTCATCAATGGTTGGAATAAGACTTTGATTGAAGGCCTCTGATGTTACAACTTGTTCGACAAATAGATCCAAAAACTTATAAGAGAAAGTCGAACTTGTATTTTTACCTAAGCTCACTTTTACCCGCTCAATTTCATTAAAGAGCGGGAACCCTAGCTGGCATTCAACCAAGGTAAAAAGATTATTCATATGAACCTGGTCTTCTGGTGTAAGACCAAATTTATTTATGTGCTGAAGAAATTCCCAGGTATCTTTCTCTCTTAAGTGAGTGATGTGGGCGGGGGAGCATATTTTTTTCAAAAGGTTCCTCGGAAACTGAAGGATATTGTTTCCGCCAGGAATCTGATACTCAAATTGTGAGCCAAAATGAGGGGAGATGAAATCTTTCATCATGATCCCATCCAGGGCATCTCCCGCAACAAAAAGGCCTGAAAGTCCCAGAATATCATCTTGGGAATAAGGGCGATCATGAAACTTCATTAGGGTAAAGTCCGAAGTCCCCCCGCCAAAGTCGCAGATCAGAACTATCTTTTCCTTTTTTTCTTCGCTCTGATAATCCAGTCCAGCGGCAATTGGTTCCGGACAGAATACAACTTCTTCAAAGCCCGCCAGACGACAGGCCTTTTCCATGCGGTCCTGGGCGAGTTGATCATGTTCTTTATTTAAAGAATACAATGCTGGTCTACCCATCACCACCTTGGTGACTTTCTTTCCCACAAAAAGATCAGCGCGTTTTTTCATCTCTCCTAGAAAGATAGAGATTAGTTCTGAGATATTAATATTCCTGTTGTGAACCGAAGTCCCTGTATAACCAGGTTCTGGGAGGAATTTTTTAATGGAGCGAAAGAACCTTCCCGCTCCCTCTTCAGAAACATAGTTGGTGATGGCCTCGCTGCCAAAATACCATTTATTTTTTTCCGGAGTATAAAGGAGCGAGCGCAAAACTGGCCCACTAATTGGATCAAGCGGCACTTGAGTGATTGTTCCGGTATCGGAAACATGAGCGAGAAGGGAGTTAGAGGTACCAAAATCAATTGCATAATAGGCCATAAATGTAGTGTACGGAGAAATGGTCACATGCAAATAACTTTTTACGGACTTCCAAGCGTTTTTATCGTCTATTGAGGAGTAATTATGCTACATTGGGGGCATGAGAAGAGAAAATGATCCTAGCGGGCCTTCAAAGGCCCTTTTTAACTGGTACCCAGGTCACATGGCAAAGGCCTTGCGGGAAATCAAAAAAAAGCTCAACACAGTTGATATCGTTTTAGAAATCCGTGATGCCCGGGCCCCATTGGTTTCCAGCAATCAGCACATGTACGAAGGTCTAGGCCAAAAGCCGAGACTTATTATTTTAAATAAAGTGAATCTGGCCGACCCTAAGATGGTCGCTGAGTGGACCGCGTGGTTTGAAAAACAAGGGGAGCCTTTTTTCTTTGTGAACTGCTTTGATAAAAATGCGCTAAAAAAAGCGATTACCCAGTCCCGAGACATCGTCGAAAAAAAACGCCGCGCCTGTAATCCGGAACTGCTTGAGTCGAAGGGTAAGCTCAGGCTTATGATTATCGGTCTTCCGAATACGGGAAAATCAACCATCATTAATCAATTAGCTAATAAGAGTGCGACCAAAGTTGCTGACAAGCCTGGACAAACCCAGATGCAACAATGGATTACTGTTGATAGTAACATCGAACTTTTAGATACCCCAGGAGTCATGCCTCCCCAGGTGGATCGGGAAGAGCATGGAATTTGGCTTAGTGCTATTCATGCTATTCCGGATGATATTGCTGGTGAAGAGACCGTTGCTCTCTATGTGATTAAGCATCTGATGAAACACAAAGCTCCAGAATTTTTAGAGCGTTTCAAACTAACGTCATTTGAATTAAGTGTTGATGATGTTCTTCTCCAGATTGCAAAAGTTCGCGGCTGCCTTCGTCAAGGAGGAGTCGCCGATTTAGACCGTGTTTATAAACTCGTCCTGGCGGAATTCCGTAAAGGTGATTTAGGTAAAGTTTGTTTTGGTGTTCCTCCGAAAGTTTAATCTCATTTTAAAGCAGGTACATTATGTCAGTTCTTTTTACTGAACTTAAAGTCGGCCCCCTTCATCTTAAAAACCGTATCATCATGGCCCCTCTTACAAGATCCCGCGCCGATAACCCTGGCCGCGTACCAACTGATCTTATGGCCCAGTATTACGCGCAAAGAGCGAGTGCTGGACTTATTATTTCTGAGGCCACGGCCGTGACACCTATGGGGGTGGGGTACGCAGATACACCGGGGATCTGGTCTGATGAGCAGGTTGAGGGATGGAAGAAAATCACCAAAGCGGTCCATGATAAAGGTGGACTCATTGTTATGCAGTTGTGGCACGTGGGAAGAATTTCTGATCCGATGTTTTTAAATGGAGAGTTGCCTGTGGCCCCTTCGGCCGTTGCTCCCTCGGGACATGTGAGCTTAGTAAGACCAGTGAAGGCCTACGTGACCCCTAGGGCCCTCGAGACTCATGAAATCCCTGGGATCGTTGAGGCCTACCGAAAAGGCGCTGAGAACGCCAAGAAGGCCGGGTTTGATGGAGTTGAGATTCATGCGGCCAATGGATATCTCATTGATCAATTTCTTCAGGATGGAACGAATAAACGGACTGACCAGTATGGTGGATCCATTGAAAATCGCTCTCGCTTTCTATTAGAAATTACCGACGCTTTAATTTCAGTCTGGGGTGCTGACCGGGTGGGGGTGCATCTCGCTCCCCGTGGCGACAGTCATGATATGAAGGACTCCAACCCTCAGGCGCTCTTTGAACACGTGGCACGTGAACTTGGTAAGAGAAAGATTGCTTTCATCTTTGTGCGTGAATATCAAGGGGAGGACAGTTTAGGGATTAAGATTAAGAACGCCTTTGGTGGTGTCTATATTGCCAATGAAAATTTTTCTAAGGAAGCTGCGGAGAAGGCCATAGAAAATCATCACGCTGATGCTGTTTCTTTTGGAAAGAATTTTATTTCTAATCCTGATCTCCCACGACGATTGAAAGAAGGGTTACCGCTCAATGAGGTTAACTTTGAGACGGTTTATGCCCGAGGGGCAGTCGGTTACACTGACTACCCGGAGCATTCTTAAATTTTCGGATTTAATTTTGGAAGTATAAGACGTAAGAGGGTCGTGGTGGTGTGTTCTTTACTATAGTTCTCAAAAGGAATGTTAAGTACCATTTCACCATGATCCACTTCGTAGAGTAAGACAGAGTCAGCAGATTCCAGAAACGAGCTCTTGAGCGGAACCATACCATCCCCTTGATCGTAAGGACCTTTGTAAATCGTTCCGGTTAAGCAGCCAGGCGAAGTAATTTTTCGAATACATCCTTCATCTAAAATTTCCAGGAGCGGCTTAAAAATAGAAGCCGAACCATTGGCCACACCAGAAACTGTAATCACAGGCACCTGACTGATGAGTTTTTTGACTCCAGACTGATGCTTTTGCATAAACTTATTCCGCGTCCCTGGACGTAAGTAATCCATTGTGCCTTCACTAATATTTAAATAGGGAAGTAGCGGTTTTATGTATTTTTCTAATTGATAGGGATTTTCCATCGTAAGATCTGCCAGGGCCGATCCATAGAATGGGGATTGGAGAAAAATGATTCCTCCTACGACCTTTTGATATTTAGGGTTAATCAGAAGCTCTTCCAGAAGGGCCAGCCCTCCTAACGAATGGGAGATAAAGATGGGCTTACGTTCACTTTTAATCGATTCTTCCAAAACAAAACGAATATTATGGCGGGTTTCCTCCACATCCTTTGATGAAGTTGAAAGTCTCTTGCTGGTAAACTTGTACTTATCCTGAAGAAATCTCACTTGTGTTGAAAAATAATCACGAGTGACAAGTGAAAGATCAATATAGGAGCGCTTATCTGACCAAATAAATGATTCTGCTAAAATGCCTGGGATAAAGTAAAAATCGAACTTACTCAAAACGTTTCTTTCACTAGAGGTTAGGTCATCTTTTTGATGATAAATCTTTTGAAAGTCAGATGTGAGATCTGCCGCTTTCAGGTGATTGTTAAAAATGAGACTGATTAAAGTGAAGAGGAGTAATTTCATTTAACCATTTTAATGAGTAAAGTTAATTTCGGCAATATTTCAGTCTTCTTTGCGCTTTTCTGCTTCTTTCCTCTCCTTTCTTTCTTTCATTTTTTCTTTACCTTTTTTGATGACCTTACGAGTGCCTTCATCGATTTTTTCAGCACTTTCATTAATCACCTTTTTCGTTTTATCCCACGTCTCATTGGCCAAAAGTTGTGGAGAAGAAAAGGACGTTATAAAAGTAACTATTAATACTAGCTTCATATCTAGGTCCTCCATTTATTTAGATTTTAAATCAGTTGTTTGAAATCATCCTGTACAACCATCTTAATTTCACGATAAATTAAACTTATCTTTGGAGGTATTCATTAATACGAAAGAAGTCATCCTAAAGAAGGCCCGTAAGCTTTTTGCTAAACATGGTTTTGACGGAGTCAGCATTAGAAATATTTGCGACAAAGTTAATTGCAATGTGAGTGCAATTTCCTACCATTTTGGTAGCAAAGGTGAACTCTATCACGCTTGTCTAAAAG
The DNA here is from genome assembly GCA_023432655.1 of Pseudomonadota bacterium. Classification (GTDB taxonomy): domain Bacteria; phylum Bdellovibrionota; class Bacteriovoracia; order Bacteriovoracales; family Bacteriovoracaceae; genus Peredibacter. The sequence goes on from JAEYUK010000184.1 coordinate 9,969, forward strand.
AAGAAGGCAAGAGTGTAATGGCCCTAATTCAATCAGTTTTGACAGATCCAGAAGATCAGGCCGATTTTAAGGCCAAGCTCAAGCTTTTCATAGATCAGTTTTTCGAGCACTCTTATAATAACCGTGAAGCTATTCTCATCATCAGTAAAGATGCTGGTTCAAGATCCACGATGAAACACGTTGAAAATATTTTTAACGAAATCCCTTTAGGCATTACTGCTTTCTTGGAAGCTGCGCAGAAGAAAGGTATCATTCGAGAAGATCTGGATGTTGGACTCATATGCAGTAGTATTCTAGATCCTATTTTTATGAAAGTACTGTTTGCCGACCTGCCTAAAAATATTAAACGCAAGGACATAAACGATCCAGCCGTTCGCCATGAATTTGTGTGTCAGCAGGCGGACATTCTGACTCGTGGTTTATTTTAAGGTCTTTTTAATTCTTTATTGATTTCAAGTGTTTACATACTTTACTCAAATATAATTAAAGCAACTGTTTGATTTTTTCAATCATTTGTTTTAAAGTTCCACTTATCAAAAATGATGGGAGTATTTATGCATAAAATATCAGCGACCTTGCTCGCTGTATCAATGACCGGGGCCTTAAGTGCGCAAACTCCCGGTCTCTTGAAAGAATCTGACGTTATTCAAATGGCCCTCGAAAGAAATGAGATCAGTGCCATCACTAAGAACCAAATTGAGCAGGCCGAAATCCGCATTAAGCAGGCCCGCTCTTATATGTTTCCAACCTTGAAGGCCAATGCTACCTGGTCAAAAATGTATGTCCTTCCGGAAAAACGCTTGCCAGGTGGGATTGAGACTCGTTCAGGTGAAGTTAGCCTGACACAACCTATTTATACGTTTGGAAGATTGAGTACGGGAGTGGAGCTGGCCCGCTTGGGTAATGATATTACTAAAAACACCGCGAAGGCCACGGTTGCGGAAATTGTGAAAACGGCCAAGCAGCTTTATTATAGTGCTGCCTTTAATAAGAATGTGCTCAAAATTGCCCAGGAGTCCCTGGCCAATGCTAACAGCAACAAGAGTGCTTTAAATGAGCGGGTATCATTCGGTCGTATCAATCAGAATGATAACATTAAAATGCAGGCCGATGTGGCAAGCCGTAAACCGCTTCTTTATGAGGCCACTAAAGGTTATGAATCAGCATTGCAGGATCTTTCATCCTTCTTAGATATTCCGGTAGAACAAATCCAGAACATCGATGCCAATCTTGCAGACACTTCACGTGAACCGTTGACTGAAAAAAATGTTGATCACTTCGTTGATGTTGCCAATGCTGCCAATCAGAGAAAACTCTCTGCGGCCCAAGAGAAGCTGGCAAAAGATGATTACATGCCAACGCTTTCTGCTTTTGCAAGTTATGCCCCAACCAATGCAGATTTATCATTACCGGGAGTGCTTCTCACTGATACTGCAAAATTTGGTCTGCGCTTAGATTTTGAACTGCCTTTAGGTGGGACTAAAATTCAAGAACGGAAAATTAAGAGTATTGATCGGGCGAATGCCGAGCTTAATCTTAGACGCGTGAGACGAGAGGCCGCTAAGGACCAATCATCTCTGATTCAGCAATATATGACTCTCGAAGATAAAAACAAATCAATTGAAGAAGCTGTTCAGTTGGCCGAAAGATCCTACCGGGTGGCCCTGCGCTCATTTCGAAATGGATCCATTAGCCAGTTGCAACTCAATGATTCTGAATTACTTTTAACCAACAACAAAATTGCCCGGGCCCAGAACCTTTTACAAATGAAGCTCATTAGAACTGAACTCGAGCGTCTTCAAACAGAAGGGAAAAGATAATGAAATATCTAAGTATTGGTATTGTTTTTCTGGCCCTCTATGCCGGGAGCCTCTTTTGGAAGAACAAACAAATTGAAATAAAAAATAGCGCCTATCTGCCGACCACATATGAATTACAAAAGAAAAACGGAATTCCGGTTTTTGTAGCAGAAGTGAAGAAAGATAAATTCCAGGATTTTATCACCATTACTGGAAGTTTTAAAAGTGGACAGTTAAAAAGTGCAGTGGCCCCGATGGTGAGAAACAAAATTAAAATCGGTGCTCGTGCAAAGCTTGAACTTGATAATGGTGAGAGAAAAATTTGGGGGCGTGTAGTTTCTGTCAGTTCCTCTCCAAACTTACTTACTGGATTGTATGAGGTTTCAGTCTCCTTTGAGGGTAAAATCCCTGGGAATTTAGGTGCAGTTACAGTGGACATCCCTGTGAGGGAAGTAAGTGGTGTTTTGGTGGTGCCCCGTGAGTCGGTCAATATTCGTGGAGAAAAACCTGCTCTTTTTGTTTTGGAAAATAATAAATTATTGAAAAAGAATGTAGAGATTGCCGGTGCTAATGCCGATGTCTTTTGGATTAAGTCTGGCGTTAAAGAAAATGAAACCATTGTCATCAGTGATACTCGATATTTTTCTGGTGGCGAATTTGTCAAAGTGATGACCCAAGCAAGGAATGAAATATGATTGAAACCTTTATCCGTCGCCCGGCAACGACGATCATTTTTATTGCCGTCTTCATGGTGCTGGGTCTTTCCTCTATTGGGAACATGATCATTGAGCCTACTCCTAAAGTAGAATTCCCTCTAGTTTCAATTGAGACCATTTATCCGGGAGCTTCGCCGGATGAAATTGAAACTCAGATTCTGAAAAGAATCGAGGACGCCATCTCCGAAGTTTCTGAAATTAAGAAGATCAACGGTATGGCCCGGGAAAACTTCGGGATGGTCATGGTAGAGTTTAATATCGAAGCCGATGTTAACGTAAAGTCCATTGAGATTAAAGATAAGGTTGAGGCCATCTTGGATGATTTCCCATCAGGGGCCGAACGACCGGTGATTGCTAAGTTTGACCCTCTTCTATTACCCATAGCTGCTTTGATTCTTACCAGTGATAAGCACGACATGACTCAGCTTTATGAGTTCTCAGATAAAAAGCTGAAAACGCTACTGACTTCAATTAATGGTGTCGCTTCGGTTGATATTTCAGGAGGGCGTGAAAGACAAATTAACGTCTGGCTAGATAACAACCTTTTGATTAAAAATTATCTTTCTATTCAAAACGTCACCCGGGCGATAGAGGAGAAAAACCTCAATATTCCTGGTGGATCCATTGATCGACAAGATAATAAAGTAACCGTTCGTTTCGTGGGTGAGTTCCAATCGGTTAAAGATATTGAAAATCTTAAGATCACCTCTAATGAGGGGCGAACCTATCTTTTAAAAGAGATTGGCCGAGTCGAAGATAGTTATAAAGAAATTGAAAAAGTCGCTCGCTTCAATGGAGAAGAGGTTGTCGCTCTCTCGGTAAAAAAACTCTCTGATGGGGATGCCGTAAGGATTGTATCGAGTCTTAAAAAGAAGTTGCCTGAAATTCAAAAGTCTCTACCGGAAGGTATGAACCTAAGAATGGGTATTGATACCACAGAGATTACATTAGATGAGACAGTCGGAACGGTAAAAGGTATTGTCCTTGGTGTTGGTTTAACCGTACTTACGATTCTCTTTTTCTTGGGTGATTGGCGCGGGGCGATTATTTCTGCCATCGTTATTCCCACATCTATTATTTCGACATTCTTTATAATGGACATGCAGAATTTCTCCATTAACAACATGACACTTCTGGCCTTCGGAACCTGTTTGGGGACCCTGATTGCCAACGCTCTTTTGATCATTGAGAACGTCTATAAACACTTACAGATGGGTAAGGATTCCATTAGAGCATCGGTCGATGGAACCAAAGAGGTGCTCTTAGCGGTTCTCGCCGGTTCAGGAACTAATATTGTGGTGTTCTCACCACTTGCCTTGATGGGGGGGATCATTGGTAAATTCATGATTCAGTTCGGGATGACTGTAGTTTATGCAACTCTCTTCTCGATTTTAGCATCAATTACTCTGACCCCTATGCTTTGTGCCTATCTTCTTAAAGACCCAAAGAAACTTAAGGGACCTTTTGTCCGTTTTGCCTCCGGACTTGATAAAGTGCTTGATCGGATGATGGGATTTTTTAAGACTCCCTTCGATTTCATGATGAAAAGACCGATCGTCTCAATCGCTCTGGTGATTGCTCTTTTCCTAAGTATTCAGTATCCGGCCTCCCGGATTGGTTCAGAATTTATTCCACGCTCTGATCGGGATGAATTCACAGTAGAACTAGAAATGCCTGATGGAACACCAGTGGAAAAAACCACTGAGACGATTAAACAACTAGAAGCAGATATTAAAGTCTATCCAGAAGTCATTAATTATTTCTCTGATATCGGTTATGATGGAGAGGATAAGGGACGTATTACGGTTAAACTAACTCCTAGTAAAACCCGTGAGCGTTCTTATGAAGCCATCATGAATGATCTCCTTCCAAAAACGGCCCTCTTACCAGAGGCGAAAGTTTATCTCTCAGGTGGTAACAAGACTAACGATGGTCTAGGAGATATTACCATTGATATCCGAGGCGATAATATTCAAGATATGGCCGTAGTTTCTGAAAAGTTCTCTGCCATCATGAATGAGACAGGGTATTTTAGTGGTATTAAATCCAGCTACATCCGCCCTAAAATGGAAGTTCGTTTTGAACCAAATCCTGAAGCCGTGATTCAACAAAGACTTACCAACGCTGCAGTCGGTTCTGTTATCCGAGCTCTGGTTAATGGTAATGATGAGTCAGTCTATAAGGAAGGCGGAGAAGAATACGACATTAATGTGACCTTAGATAAGGGCTTTAAAAAGACTCCTGAAGACTTCAACCAGTTTTTGATTATGGGTAAGGATGGTCTCATTCCGATCTCATCACTGGGTGAAGTTAAACAAGTTGAGGCCACTTCGCCGGTTAAGCGTCGTGATAAATCTAAAATCATTCAGCTTAACGGATTTTTAAATAAATCGAGTGCCGGGGTTGTCATGGGACAACTTGCGGAGTCCTTCAAGGATGTTGAAATGCCGGAAGGCGTTTCCTACCGCTATACCGGTAAGGCCGAAAATCAGGAAGAGTCTGCCGCCGAGATTGGTAAGGCCTTTTTACTTGCCACTATTTTAACCTACATGCTTTTAGTGGCGGTATTAAACTCCTTCATTTATCCCATTTCAATTTCGAGTTGTATTGTGACATCCTTTTTAGGCGTGTTTCTGATGCTCTATTTCTTTGATGGATCTGTGAACATCGGTTCGATGATGGCCTTTGTAATGGTCGTGGGTCTAGCAGTGAACAACGCCATTCTTTTGGTTGAATATGCTCACCAATTAATGGACCAAGGGATGAAGGCGGAAGACGCTTTATGGGAGTCGGCCAAGTCGAAAATTAAACCGATTCTTATGACATCGATTGCGATTATCACTGGTACTATGCCTCAGGCCTTTGATGCTGATAAAATTAAGGCCTCCATGGGATTAGTGGTGATTGGGGGGATGCTAGCGTCCATCGTTTTCACTTACGTTATGACTCCTCCGGTTCACATACTCCTTATGAGAATTAAAAAGTTTGCTGCTCGCTTTAAATCTCGGCAGGTTGGTAAAGATATTCCTGAGATTGTTGCCAGTGTGAAGCACGCTGAATAAACACAAACCTAGTTGGGCCCCTTTCTTAGGGGCCCTTTAGTTTCTTCGGGACAATGACCCCCCTTAAAGAGGCAATCCGTGGTCATGTATTGAAATTAATTTACATTTTGGGAGAGACATCTTTACTTGCATGCGATGAGTGATACCGCTTGTATTAAGACGGAAAATATGAATTTCCACTGGATTACTGGTTGAGTTCCAGACTTCTTCTCCAAAGATCATTGTTTCGTCTTTGGGTTCTAATCTGATAGATCCTTCTAAACGCACTATATTTGTCACTGAGTGATTGATAACTTCATTTAAGCGAAGTTTGGCTTCATTAGAACATTGTGAACTAGCAAACGATGAAGTGCATACGACTAAGCTCATAAAAGCGACTAATTTTTTCATGCGAGTCTCCTGTTGGTTTGGTGAGTGGTCATATCACGATTCAGGATGAAGCAAATGAAAATGAGAAATGTGAACAAATTTTATAGGGTATTGGTTCTTTGAAATAACATCCGAGCGCCCAGTATCGTCCATACAGCGAAAACAAAAGGTGCCGTTAAGGTAGGAAGTTCATAATATGCCAAAACATCACCTAAAAACTCTTGATAAATCAGAGTTAGCGCTATCCCCATAATCGTACCAATCATTGCCTCTTTGCTTTTTTCCAAGAAGACGCTTCCTAAGGCTATGGCCGTCAAAATTGCATTATAACTAAAGAGCCCTTTACCTAAAAGCTCGGGACTTAATCCCCTTCCATAGGCCACCAAAAAAGTAAGAACCACGGCCAAGAGAGAATAGAAACCTCCCAACCATGAAGTTAAGAAGAGACCTATAAGTATTAGTGCCCCCGTAAATGAATCTTCTAAAAGAAAGACTTGGGAAAAACTATTCAAAGGTCCTTGGATAAAGACATCAGTGGATGAAGAAGAAGGGGGAATTCCTTTTAGTTCAGGAAAATAGTTTTGAACAAGAGAAAGTATTACCCAGGTTATAAGCAAAAAAGGGAATGTCAGGGCCGGAAAGTTCATTTTCTTTGGGGCCTTTTCCAAAACTAAATACATCAAAAGTACTGATAGAATTGCGCCCATGACGAGTAGACTGGCCATCAATGCAGATGGCCTTAGAAAAACTGCTCCCGCTATTCCAATTAGAACAGCGTTATACCCATAAAGTCCATTTCTGATAAATTGAAGATTGGCCCTCAAAAGAAAGGCCGCGAAATTGGCGATTATAGCGCAGGAAAGAGCGCATACTAAAATACCAAACTCTTGATTTACAAAACATGCCAGTCCTATGCCGATTAAAAAGAGTCCTCCTGTTAAAGGGGAGTCCTGAAACATCACTTGGGCCACATTTCTTAAAATAATAAAATTCATGATTTTATTTTGATCGAAAGATCGTTCAATGTAAAAAAAGTTATTTGCTTATCGATGAATCCAGAAACGTGCTAAGTTAGATATCTATGAAAAAAGGTCTATCTCTCATTAATCCTTATACCCTTACTGAATTTCTTGTTCATTATGAAAAAGATGAACCTTTTATGGTTCGTCCTCAACACGAGATCATTAAACCTTTGCTGGAATTACCCTTCCTCGTCTCTTTGAACTCCCTTCTGAATTCCTGGCCTCACATTATACAGGCCCATCTACCTGATGTTCGTGATGAAGCTAGTTCCATAGATACCACAACCAAAGATGCCCTTAAGCTTTTTAATAATGGAATGGGACTCCTTTTTAATGAAGCTCATACCATTTCTCCGCTTTTAAATCAGTGGTTGGATGATCTTAGAAAGGATTTGGGGTTATCAGCAATGACTATTGGTCGTTGTCTTATTTACGCCACTCCTGATGGTAAAGGGACAGCTACTCATTTTGATCAGAACATAAACTTTGTCTTACAGGTTCATGGGACAAAGAAATGGAAAATGGCTCCCAATCAAGATGTGGTGAATCCCCTGACAAGGCATACGATGGGTATGGATCCAGATCCGGAAATGATGAGTTATCTGGATGGACCTCTGCCAACTCAAATGCCGGAGGACGCTCAGGAGTTTGTTCTCACTCCTGGTTCAGTATTATTTGTACCGAGAGGATATTGGCATTCTACTGAAGCCGAAGGTGATGCTTTGGCCCTTAATTTTACCTTCACACCACCCACCTGGATTGATCTCTTTACCGCCGCCATGAGAAGTCGTCTCGCCCTTATCCCTGAGTGGCGAGAAACAGCAGACGGGGTAAGCGATGAAGCACGAAGGGCCCAGGCCCAGCAGAAGTTTGACTTTTTATTGGCGACCCTCGCGCAGGAGCTTCCACATTGGAGAGCAAGCGATGTGCTGGAAGCGACAGATCCACTCTGATTCTTATTTAAGTACTCTCTGGCACCAAAATAACCATAACCAAAGAAGCCCGATCCTCATCGAGTTTTTGGATCTCAAGAGACTTCTTTGTTTCTGATTTATCATCTCGCTGGGCCATGTTGATCTTCTTGATTTGAGCTTCCTTACTTAAATTTTTCAGATAGTCTTCAACCACCTTGGCGCGGTTATCAGCGAGTTTCACTTCTTTGGGGGAAAGGCTTTTATTTTTTGAAGGATAGTCTTGATCTGACCACGAAATAATCTGAACCGACTCAAGTTTTTGTGACCGGGCCTTATTAAAAAGTTTCTTTAATTCTTCTCGGTGGTGATTATTTAATTTGGTCGCATTTTTATTAAAACGAAGTTCGGTGACAAGATTACTGCCCATTTCACCTGCAATCTGTTTGGCCGCGACACTGGGTGTTTTGGGATTGGTGGTATTTACTTCAGGATTTTCCTTGGAGTAAATGATCGGTTTCTTTTTAGGTTTTTCTGAACTGCAGCCAAGAAGAATGAGCGATAAGATAAAATATTTCATTTTTCCTCCTGGGCCTCTTTTAAATCGATACTATTTTCTATCCCCCGGCTTTGTTCCTGAATAAAACCATGGGAAATCATTTTTCCGATTGTTTCTCCACCATCAACTTTAAATTCTTTATCCAGGGTAAAGGGAATTCTCGTGGCCATTGTTTCCTGGGCCTTAAAGGTCGTGTTCCCAATGGCCGAAATAATTTCAATGATCCAGTGTTTTGGGCCCTTAAAGTTTTCATCCTTTTTAATGACGTCAAGACCTGTAATAAAAGGCTTGAAATAACCCTGGATAGATTGACCTTCGGATTTCGCCTCTGCATAAAGATCAAGTTCTCCTCTGGTGAATGTTAAAGGCAACTGTTCTTTAAGAAAGCGATTAAGGGTTGTGAGATCGAAATTAAGAATCTCCGTATCTATCGTCCATTGGGGCCTCTCTTTAGACATACTCATCTCACCTTCGATTTTTAACTGGCCACTTCCAATTAGTGTCCCGTTTATATTAAAGGGACTGAAAGGTGCATTCTTATCCGGAATGAGGTTGGTGACTCTGGCATTTAAATCTGAGAGGAGGATTCTTTCTTTGGTCGTGAGTGACGGAATATAGTCAGTACTCACTTTGGAATTGATTAAATCCAGTCGAGGAATACGGACTCGGTTTTTTTCTTTTTTCTCTGTTTTATCTAAACTTGCCAGATGCTCTTTAATTGCTGGCATAAGTCCTGGAGTGACATTCATTTCCAGGTTTTTAATGAGGATTTTGCTTGAAATGAGACCGTTTATTAACTCTTTCCATGAAAGAGAAGTGTTGACTGTGGCAATGG